>JBCCOH010000068.1:0-28646 GCA_039111275.1 Cyanobacteria bacterium P01_D01_bin.1
GGGAGCCTACAACTGTACGAGTACGAACGTAGTCGACTGGCGAGCCTTTGGCCTGATGATGGATCTAGCCATGATGGGCTGCGGCACGGGCGCAGTGCTAGAGCCGAAGTACATCAATCAGCTGCCACCGATTCGGAACAAAATTACGGTGACCATGCGCGGCGATGTCGGCATGACGATTGAAAGTCAGCGCCGGGAAGAAGCTGAAATTAAGGTGGATGAGGCCAATAGCCGCGTCGAAATCATCGCTGGCGATAGTCGCCAGGGCTGGGTGAAGTCGTACCAGACGCTGTTAGAGCTTTCGACCGACGAGCGCTTTGACGGGGAAGTAGAAGCAATCATCGACCTCAGTGATATTCGCCCAGCGGGTGAGCGGCTAAAGGGATTTGGCGGCATGGCCAATCCGGTGAAGCTGCCTGAGCTGTATGAGCGCTGTGCCAAAATTTTGAACGCGGCAGTGGGTCGTCAGCTCAATTCAATTGAGTGCTGTTTGCTAATCGATGAGGCCGCAGCCTGCGTAGTTGCTGGAAATATTAGACGCTGTTTGCCAGAGAATGCTTTGGTACACACAGCCAAAGGACTTGTTCCTATCAAGGGCGTAAAAGTAGGCGACCAGGTACAAACCCCATTGGGCTATCGCAAAGTCGTCAATAAATTTGACCAGGGAACTCAAGATGTCTACGAAATAGAAACTAACGGAACACATCCCCGTGCAACTTTGAACCACCGGGTCGCTGTGTTCGCGGACGCAAGCGGTCAGGTTGAGTGGAAACGCTTGTTGGAGCTGTCTGAAGGTGATCGCCTAATGCACAGTAACCAGATATTGACAGGCACAATCACTCATCTGCCCGCAGATACGACAGCCGAGAGACCAGAACAAAGTCGTACGGCCAAAGAGATTCTGATTCCTGAGCTGACGCCAAACGTTGCATGGCTCATTGGATTTACCCACGGTGATGGCTATGTCGCACTAGGTCGCAACAAGCATGACAAGCCCTATGGGCGAGTCGAATGGGCGATGAATGAGCGCGACCAGGATCTTGGTTTGCTAGATGGGCTCAAGGAGAAATTGAACGTAGCGCTTGCTGACTTTGGACTCAGTGCGACGCACGGCAGTGTCAAAGGAGAAAATACGGCAAAGTCTGTATGTTCAAGTATTCGTTTAGCAGAATACTTCCATGCGCACATCAAGCAGCCGAACCAGCCGCTAGCGGTTCCTGAGTTTATTTTGCAAGGATCTATAGATGTTAGGGCTGCTTACCTAGCGGGGTTGATGGACAGTGACGGTGCTGCTCATAATCGCCCTCCTCACCTGCTCACTAGTGTTTATCGAGACTTTGTTCGGCAGGTCGCCGCTGTACTTTCTAGCTTGGGTATCGCAGGTCGGATCTCGACAACTGTGCCCATCAACGAGCGCTGGCAGGTGAAGTACAACCTTACGTTGCCTGCTCTAAAGCAGCAATACAATGTGCTGATTGCGCCGCATTCTGCAAAGGGTCCGATTCGCATCGGGTTGAAGATGTACGGTTTTACATTAAGCGGTGCGATGATGCGCAAAACCTATTCCTACAGTGAAATGCGCAATATGGGCTTCCAAGGCAACCATAGCGTCGATTCTAACTACGAGCGATATGTCGCAGAAGCTGATTTGGATTTAGATATTCCGGTCGCTGTGAAAGGATTGGGCAGCTATGACCACGTTCAGACGTACGATATTGAAGTAGAGGATGCTCACTGTTTCTATTGCGATGGCTATCTAACACACAACAGCGCGGGCATGCGTCAGTTCGATAGTAATGATGATGTAGCTACGGGCGCGAAGGAAAATCTGTGGCGACAGGACGAGGATGGGAACTGGAGCATTGACCCGACTAAAGACGCGCTGAGGATGGCGAATCATACTCGGGTGTTTCACGAGAAGCCATCGCCTGAAGAAATTGAGACTGCGGTACGCAAGCAGTTCTATTCTGGTGAGGGAGCAATTCAATGGGCAGGTGAGGCCGAGAAAAGAGCGCAGGGTAAGGGGCGTTACGGTCTAAATCCTTGTGGTGAGATCCTGGGACAAGATTTTCACTGTAATTTAGCTGAAATTCATCTCAATCAGATTAGTCCGAATGATAAACAGGCGCAGGATGATGCGTTCAGGGCCGGGGGTATTGCGGTTGCGGCGCTGCTAAATCATCAGTTTGTAGAAGGGCGCTATCAGAAGTCGCGTGAGGAAGATCCGATTGTGGGCGTTTCGTTCACTGGGTTCTTTGACTTCTGTGTGAAGGCGTTTGGGGTGGAGTGGCTAGAGTGGTTTGCGGCGGGTCGCCCGGATACGATGAAGGGTGTGGAGTTTAAGGAGCGGGAGAAGGCGTATCTGAGTCGCTGGAAGCAGGTGGTGCATGAGACGGTGTGGGAGTATTGCGATCGCCATCAGATCCGTCGTCCCAATCGCTGTACAACTGTCCAGCCCGCCGGGACCAAAAGTCTGCTGACGGGCGCATCGTCTGGCTGGCATCCGCCGAAAGCTCAGCGGTTCATCCGTCGAATTACTTTTCGTAAGGATGATCCGGTTGCTCTAGCCTGCATGGACTACGGCTATTCGGTAATTCCTTCTCAATCTGACAAAGATGAGAAGGGCAATCTACTGAACGATCCGTTTGATCCACGCTGTACTGAGTGGCTAGTGGAGCTGCCAGTAGAAGTGGACTGGGCAAATATACCGGGTGCCGATGAGGTGCCGATTGAGCAGTTTTCTGCGTTGGCGCAGTTTGATTTCTACATGCAGGTGCAGAAGTACTACACGGCGCATAATACGTCGGCGACGATTGAGCTGCGTGAGAACGAGATTGAGCCGTTAGCAGAGCGGATTACGAAAGCTATTCAGAATGATGAGGGCTATGTGTCGGCGGCGCTATTGGCTCGGTTTGATGATTTGCAGATGTTTCCTCGGCTGCCGTTTGAGCCGATTAGTAAGGAGCGATATGAGGAAATGTTGGTGGAGGTGCGATCGCGTCGCCAAACCGAAAATTTCCACGCAGCCCTAGAGGCGCACGATGCTGGCGAGCTAGTCGAAGCGGGTCCGGCAGGCTGTGACTCTGACAAGTGCCTCATGCCAGAAAAGAAACCAGACTAAGCCTGACACACATCAACTTAGTTTAATTCGTACAATAAGGAGCGCTTCCATAGAGCGTTCCTTTTGTGCTTTAAATCGACTTTCAGTCAATTTTCTAAGCCTTGTAAGACTTGCAAAAGGAGTGCAGCTTGTAAAGATTTTCGGGAATAAGGGTGCTGTCTGTGGTATCTACATACACGATGAAGCAGTCCTTCTTGATATATCTGGGAATCGTAGAGATATAGGTGTCGAAATTTAGAAGGACCTATTCACAGAGTCTAATTATCGCTATTTTTGAGAGTCACTAAGCTGTGCAGTCTGTCTATTGGTTTTGTTTGATTATTGGCGGTATCTTCGTTGCGCTCTCGCTCGTTGGTGGCGATCTCCTGGAAGATTTTGATGCAGATGCGGATGCCGACTTTGACGTTGATTTAGATGCTGATCTAGATGCCGATTTTGATGCGGATTTTGATGGTGACCTTGACGGGGACTTTGACGGCGATATAGAGGCGGATACGGATACAGATTTTCAGGTCGATACCGACCCAGATTTACTGCGCTCCTATGCGAGGAAGCAAAAGAGAAGCTTCTTTAGTCTGTCTACGTTGACCAGCTTTAAGTTTTGGACATTCGGTGGCTTTTTCTTTGGCCTGACTGGTCTGTTGATGGGCGCACTAGAGCCGGAACTGGGCGTGGGGCCGATCTTTGCGATCGCGCTAATCATGGGCGTACTCTGCGGCGGCACCCTCGTTGGTATCTTGCGCCAGCTCAAGCACCGTCAAGTTGATAGCCTGTTGCGCAATGAAGACTTTGCTGGGCTAGTTGGCATTGTCGAAATTCCCTTTGATCCTAAAAGCAAAGGCAAAGTCACCCTAGAAGTCGGCGACACCACTTTGCACCTAGTCGCTCAAACAGACGAAGAACGAGCCTTTGGCATTGGTGATTCGGTTTTGGTTGTAGGGCGATCGCAAGATCGTCTGTGGGTTGTTTCAGCCGAGAACGCAGCGTCGAAACCCACTAATTCTTCTAGTTATTAATTTTTCTGACCTAATTTTTCTGACCATTGATCTTCGGAGTAACAAGCTGTGAGTGAACCAGTTTCCCAAGCAAATTTTTCGTCTGACTTGAGCAATCAGTTAGATCCTCTATCTGCTCAGGCCAGAGCGAGTCAGCGCGATCAGCTAGTGGGACAAATCAGCCTACAGCCTGCTGAATCGACGCAGGCTATCAACACCAGTCAGGTAGTACTGGGCGGCTCCGTCTTTTTGACTCTGATCGTGATTACCGCAGTGATTACGTTCCTCAAAGCCTGTCTAAGAATTTGTAAGCCCAATGAGATTCTGATTATCTCGGGTCGCAAGTACAAGCAGCCAGACGGTAGAGAAGTTGGTTATCGGGTCGTCTTTGGCGGGCGGGCGCTGGTGATTCCGATTATCGAGCAGGTGGAAAAGATGGATATGACCACCATGCCGATTCCGGTAGAGGTGAGCAACTCGTATGCGAAAGGGGGAACGCCGCTGAATATTCAGGCGATCGCCAACGTCAAAGTCTCTAGCAAACGCAACATCGTCGGCAACGCTATCGAAAGATTCTTGGGCCGTAACCGTTCTGAGATTCGCCGAGTCGTGCGCGAGACGCTTGAGGGAAACCTGCGCGGCGTCGTCGCCAACCTCACCCCAGAGCAGGTGAATGAAGACCGACTGAACTTTGCCGAACGCATTGCTGAAGATGTAGCCCGCGATCTCAACAAATTGGGCCTACAGCTCGATACGCTCAAAGTTCAAAGCGTCACCGATGACATGGGCTATCTCAGCTCGATTGGCCGTCGCCAAATTGCCAAAATCGTCCGCGACGCTGAGATTGCTGAGGCTGAAGCGCTAGGTCAGGCAGAGCGAATCGAAGCCGACTGTCAAAAGCGAGCCGAGATGTTTAAGTCGCAGGCATTGACAATCACGCAAGAAAAAGAGAACGAACTGCGAAAAATCAAAGCCGAACTAGACCAGCGTTCTAAATCAGAAGAGGAACGAACTGCGGCAGCGGCCAAAGAAGCTAGAGCGAGAGCCGAACAGCAGCTACAGGCCGTTCGAGCAAAGCTAGAAAGACTACGTTTGCAAGCTGACGAGGTGTTACCTGCTGAAGCTCGCCGAGAGGCGCAGGCACTACAGGCGAAAGGTGCGGCAGCAGATACCGCCGAGAATGCGAAAGCGGCAGCAGCCGTCAACGAGATGCTAGCCCAAGTGTGGAAAGAGACCGGAACCAGCGCCAGCCAGATCTTTTTGCTGCAGCAGATTGAGATGATTCTAAAAGAAGCGGCGGCCATTCCGCATCGGATGCAGCTAAAGAATATCAACGTGATCGACAACGGCGATGGTAAGGCGATCGCCAGCCTAGCGAATGTCTATCCCGAAGTCGTCAGACAGTTTTTAGACGAGGTCAAACAGACCCTTGGCATTGATGTTATCGGCACGCTCAACTCGAACAGCATCAACAGTGTAGGCGCTGAGCTTGAGACCAGCCGTTCTAATTAACGCGATCATTCACTAACCTTTAATCCATTTAATTCAATCCATTTATCAGGAGAGCAAAACAATGGGAGGACTTATCATTGTCCTGCTGGCAGCAGCCGGACTTGGTTCTTTTACGATTAAAAACCTCTACTACATTTGTCAGCCCAACGAGGTGCTGATCTTTGCGGGCAGCAGTCGCAAGATGGGTAACGGTAAGGTCGGCTATCGCTTGGTCAAGGGCGGCAGCAGCATTCGCACGCCGCTACTCGAAAAAGTGATGCGAATGAACCTGACTAATATGATCATCGAGCTGAAGGTTTCTAACGCCTACTCGAAAGGCGGCATTCCGCTACATGTCTCAGGCGTTGCCAACATCAAAATCGCGGGCGAAGAGCCCACTATTCATAACGCGATTGAGCGGCTGCTGGGTAAGCCTCGAAAAGAAATCGAGAAAATGGCCAAAGAAACGCTAGAAGGTAATCTTCGAGGCGTACTTGCTAGTCTGACACCCGAACAGGTAAACGAAGATAAAATTGCCTTTGCCAAAAGCCTGCTCAACGAAGCGGAAGAAGATCTTGAGAAACTGGGCCTAGTGCTCGACACTTTGCAGATTCAAAATATTTCTGACGAGGTGCGCTACCTTGACTCGATTGGTCGCAAGCAGCAGGCAGACCTGCAGCGAGACGCGCGAATTGCCGAAGCAGAAGCCAAGGCAGAATCAGAAATCCAAACGGCTGAAAACGAGAAAATTACCAAAGTTCGCCGCTTAGAACGCGACATTGGTATCTCTCAGGCAGCGGCTGAGCAGCGTACCCAAGATGCCTTAACCATGCGCGCGGCTCTAGTTGCAGAAGCCGAGGCAGAGATCGCCGCTGAATTAGCTAGAATCCAGGCGGATGTGCCGGTGCAGCAAGAGCGGATTAAGCAGGTGATGGAGCAGCTGAAAGCAGATGTGATCGCTCCGGCAGAGGCGGAATGTAAGCGGGCGATCGCCCAGGCAAAAGGTAACGCCTCCACCATCATCGAAGAGGGCAAAGCCCAGGCCGAAGGTACCCGCAGCCTGGCCGAATCCTGGGTATCGGCTGGCGATAGCGCTCGCGATATTTTCCTATTGCAAAAGCTAGAAACCCTGCTCAAGACACTGACAGCGACTGTTCCAGATGTTGCTGTACAGAATGTGACTGTGATTGACACTCAGTCAGGTAATCTAGCGACTCAAGCAGCCGCATTCATGACTCAGCTAAAGCAAACATCAGGCGTTGATCTAGCCAGTGCGTTAAACGGGATAAATAAGAACGGTAGCAGCAGCGAAAACAGCACTGTCAAGGGAGTTCTACCCCCTGCCGAGTGATGTGTACAAGAGATGCTTGCCCTACAATTAGATGAACGCACCTATCCGTTTAGCTTCAGCCTATGAGACTTTCCCCTGCCGGACAGCGCTTCTACCAGGAAGTCCAAAAATCTGATGGACGAATCAGCCTAGCAGCAGCAGCGCTTTACATTGCGCAGGAGGAGTATTGGGATATGGACCCGACGTTTTATCTAGAGAAGCTAGATGAGATGGCGGCAGTGGTGCGATCGCGTCTCCCCAAAGGCCGCTATCCGCTCAAGGTGATTCAGGTAATCAACGACTACCTCTTTGATGAGCTGAAGTTCGCAGGTAACCAAACCGACTACTACGAACCGGACAACAGCCATCTCAACTGCGTACTAGATAGGCGCTTGGGCATTCCAATCTCACTGTCGCTGGTGTATCTAGAAATCGCTCATCGAGTAAGGTTTCCGATGGTAGGTGTAGGCATGCCGGGGCACTTTCTAGTTCGTCCTGTGATCGAGGATATGGAAGTATTTGTCGACCCGTTTCACAAGGGTGAAGTACTGTTTGTTGCCGATTGTCGAGAGCGATTTGAACAGCTCTTTCCGCCCGCGCACTCTCCACAGATGCAGTGGCAGCCAGAATTCTTGAGTGGGGTCATGCCAAAAGCGTTTCTAGCCAGGATGCTGATGAACCTGAAGGCTGTCTATCTACAGCTAGAGACGTACAAACAGGCGCTCAGGATTGTCGATAAGCTGCTGCTGCTGCGGCCTTTGGATGTGCAGCAGATACGCGATCGCGGCCTGCTACACCATCAGCTGAGAAACGACCGCCTGGCCAAAAAAGATCTGGAGAACTATTTGCGATCACACCCTAACCCACCCGATAGCGTCCAAATACAGCGCATCATTGCCAGCCTTACGTAAATGCAGATCTACCAGAGATACAACAGAATAAAGAGAATAATCCAGATCACATCAACAAAGTGCCAGTAAAGCTCTACCGCTTCGATGCCAAAGTGATTTTCACTAGAATAGTGCTGCGGATCGCGGTTTCGCCAGAGCACAGCCGCCATCAATAGCAAACCGACAAAAACGTGTAAGCCGTGAAAGCCAGTCAGCACATAGAACGTACTGGCAAAAATATTGTCTCTAAGACCAAACTCTAGGTTGGCATACTCATACCCCTGGCCCAGCAAAAAGATCGTTCCCATCGCAATAGTGATGGCAAACCAGGTCGTCACGCCACCTGTGTTGTTCTGCTTTACCGCAGTGTCTGCTTTGTGGATAACGAAACTGCTGGAAATGAGAATTATAGAGTTGATCCCCGGTAGCAGCACCTCTAGCTCAGGCGTTCCTGTCGGTGGCCATTCTGCGGCAACCAGGCGAAAGGTGATGTAGGCAATAAACAGACCTAAAAACAGCATGCTCTCAGCACAGAGAAAGACCAGCACGCCAAATAGGCGATGGTCGGGATGCTCTTCGTGATGGCTAACGGCAGCGTTTTCTTGAGCGAGATTGAGAGTGCCTTCGGCGGTGTTGATTGAACCTTGCATGGTTGGTGAGAGGTAGGTGAATTGGCTTCGGCTGCGCTCAGCCTACGGAGAGTGCTGACACCGAAGCAAGTAATGATTATCCGGATTATCTAGATTTACACTGGCGCCGAGCCCTGAGCGCAGTCGTTCGCCTTCGTTCTCGTAGAGTAGGGCGACAACCTAAGCAGCGGGCGCTGGAACTGCGTGAGCGTAGAGCTCTTCAGGATCTTCTTCTGCTATGTAGCCCAGACCGTAGTCGTACGGCCCCGTCACCAGCTCAGGCAACTCCTCAAAGTTCTCAATATGCGGTGGAGAAAGCGTCTGCCACTCTAGTGTCAGCGCCCGCCAAGGATTCGCCGGGGCTTTCTCACCATAGCGCCAGCTCCAGACCGCGTTGATCAAGAAAGGAAATGTGGAAACGGCCATGACGTATGCACCTATGGTTGCCAGCACGTTCAAATCTGTAAACTGCGGATCGTAGAGAGCAATGCGTCGGTTCATGCCCATTAGCCCTAGCTCATGCATAGGCATGAAGGTAAGGTTCATGCCAACAAACGAAAGCACAAAGTGAACCTTGCCCCAGAACTCATTCATCATGCGTCCGGTCATCTTGGGGAACCAGTGGTAGACCGACATGAAGATACCGAAGACTGACGCGCCAAAGAGGACGTAATGAAAGTGGGCAACGACAAAATAGGTGTCGTGAACGTGAATATCGAAAGGAACTGCCGCCAACATGACGCCGCTGATGCCGCCGATCAAGAACAAAGAGATAAAGCCAAGGGCAAACAACATAGCGCTAGTAAAAGCAATCTTGCCGCGCCAGAGGGTCGCCACCCAGCCAAAGACTTTGATGCCCGTAGGCACCGCAATCACCATCGTGGTAATCATGAAGAACATGCGCAGCCAAGGCGGGGTACCGCTGGTGAACATATGGTGTGCCCAGACGATTAGACCGAGGAAACTGATAACGATAGAAGAATAGGCGATCGCCCGATAGCCAAAGATAGGCTTGCGAGCATGCACTGACACTACTTCACTAATCGCCCCAAACAGCGGCAGCACAAAGATGTACACCGCCGGGTGCGAGTAGAACCAGAACATATGCTGGTAAACAACCGGGTTGCCACCGCCAGTCGGATTGAAGAACGCCGTGCCCGCAATCAAGTCAAACGCCAGCAAAATTAGCGCGCCTGCCAAGACTGGCGTACTGATCAAAATCAACAGAGAAGTCGCAATCATTGCCCAGCAGAACAAAGGCATTTTAGTCAGCGGCATGCTGGGCACGCGCATCTTGAGGATAGTGACCAGGAAGTTCAAGCCGCCCAAAATAGAAGCCGTTCCACCAATCAAAATGCTCGCAATCCAGATACCCTCGCCGACCATGCCTGTGGTCAAGCTCAGCGGTGGATAAGAGGTCCAGCCAGCTTGGGGCGGCTCGAAGAAGAAGCTGCTGATCAGCATCAGACCAGACGGAGGGATTAGCCAGAAGGCGATCGCGTTCAATCTGGGAAAAGCCATATCCCGTGCGCCAATCATCAGCGGGATCAAGTAGTTCGCTAGTCCCGCGCCCGCAGGTACAATCCACAAAAACAGCATCACCGTGCCGTGTAGCGTCAGCAGTCCGTTGTACACATCCGGCGTTACCACATCCGGTGCGGGGGTAGCTAGCTCGGTGCGCATCGCTGTTGCCAGTGCGCCTCCGACCAGATAGAAGAAAAATGCCGTGACTAAATACTGAATGCCAATCACCTTGTGATCGGTACAAAAGGTAAAGTAGTCGGTCCACTTGCGCTCATTGCCCAGCAGCATCGGAACATCTGGTGAGCTAGCGGCTTTGGGTTCAGAAGTAATAGTCATACAGTTCTTTGATCGCTATATTTCTGTTTAGATTTCTGTTTGGAAAGTTGAAGGGTAGGGAACCTAAAATCGCAAGAAGAGATTGCAGAAATCTCGGAAAAACCTTAACAGGCTTCTATCGAACGTGATGCGCTGTGTGCGCGGTATGCTCAGCCTGTAGTGCTGCCAAGCTATCAGGGGCTACAGCTAATTGCAGTGGTTCAACAAAAGTGTCTAGGTATTCGATATCTGTTTTGTCTGCTGCTGGTGTGGGTAGAGACGCGATCGCCTCACCGTTATCCAAAGCCGCTACTCTCTCTGCTTCCCAAGCGGCGTAGTCCTCTGCTGAATGAACAATCAGCTGAGTGCGCATACCGCCATGGTAGGGACCACAAAGCTCTGCGCAGACGACTGGGTAGGTGCCTTCTCGAATCGCATTGATCACCAGCTTGGTCTCTTGCCCCGGAATCATGTCCTGCTTGATCCGAAACTCGGGCAGCCAGAACGCGTGTAGAACATCCTGCGCGTTCAGCTTCAGCTCTACTGGCTGCCCAATGGGAACATGCAGCTCACCGTCTACTACCCCATTGGGATAGTTGAAGATAAAAGCGTACTGCAACCCCTTGACCTCAACCGAAAGCACATCATTTTCTAGCTCCGGCGAAACGCTCAGCCCGGCATCGCTTAGCAGCTCATCTTCTAGCGGCAGCTCACCGAGAGCGGATATCGAGCCACCAGTCACCGCATCAGCAGCGTACGCTACCTCTACAGATTTTCCGGGTCCGCCCATATCGTGCCGCATCAGCTCTAGTCCGCCCATCCGGGTATAGACATCAAAGCTATAGATTGAGATACCTAGTACGACAACCGCTGGAATCGCTGTCCAAACAATCTCTAGCGGGATATTACCTTCTAGGTGCTCGCCATCGCCATCGTCTCCGTCTTTGCGGCGAAAGCGAAAAGCAGCAATCACTAGCGCGCCTTCTACCAGCAAGAACAAGCCGAAGCCAATTGTCATCATGGTGTTGAACAGCCCATCAACCAATTCGGCCTCTTGAGATGCGGCAACTGGCAACAAACCGTGGTTTTGGCCGTACCAGAGGCTAGCAATGGTGACAAAAATACCGATTAACAGGGTCAAGATAGGGCTTGGAATGTTCACAGTGCTGATACACGGACCTGAGCTAGTCCGGCTAATGGGTTTTCTCGCCTCACACAAGGTAGCGCTATTTCAGCGGCATGAGTGCTTTGTTAAACGATTGTTCTATGCTTTAACCTTTTCTCCAGAATTCCTCTCTAAATTCCTCTGCTTTTAAGGGCAACTGAGCGTTTTTACTTATTGGTAGAAAAATATACAAACGAGAGTTAGGCAGCGCATCCTTTCAACAGCATCAGGCTAATTTATATCGCGCGAATGCATCAGCACTGTATCTACCCTCACACCAAATGAAAGAACGCCAAAACCCTTTTTCAGAAAGGGTTTTGGCGCTTCAGTAAGACAAACAGCTATCTCGAAATAGATACAATAAATAACAATGTTAAGCAAGGTTAAGCTGTTGGCGGCAGATCCTGAAGGAAAAAGTCTACGTTCGGAGAATATTCGGTTTGCTGCGCTATATTCTCAATCGGTAGCTTTTGGAATCGCAGGTGACTGTCAACAGCTTCGGCCGCGATCTAAACAACTCCAAAAGTACAGCTCCAAAAGTAAAGAAACGAAATACAAAACAAACCTTAAGAACAAAACAGTAGCCTCACCGCAGAGCAAGAAACACTAAAATTCACCCATCTGTCTCAAGACTCCAAACTTCAAGACTCCAAACTTCAAGACTCCAAACTTCAAGACTCCAAACTTCAAGACTCCAAACTTCAAGACTCCAAACGCTCAAAGACTCCAAACGCTCAAAGACTCAAGCCCTGACCTGGAAGCTTGGTCAAAAACTTAGTCAACTATTTCTCTAGATATCTCTTCATGGCTAACCCCAGCTTTTCTAATCCCAATCCTTTGAAAGCTGCCCGCACAGCATCTTCTGACAGTCTGCCTAATGGTGCTGATAATTCGAGTGCCAACAACTCGATTGACGGCAAGATGAATGACGCCAGCAGTCGCAGTTTAGATTCAGCAGAAGCGACGTTTATCCGGCGCTGGGTATGGAAGATGGCCTTTGCAACGCTGGCGCTGATGGCAGTAGGCAGTGCGACTAGAGTGATGAATGCTGGACTTGCCTGTCCTGATTGGCCTTTGTGCTACGGCCAGCTAGTGCCGACTGCTCAGATGAACCTCCAGGTCTTCTTGGAGTGGTTTCATCGTTTGGACGCCTCTTTGATTGGGCTGATGGCGATCGGTTTGGTCGGTCTGTGCGCTTGGTATCGTCGGTCGCTGCCCACTTGGCTGCCTTGGGCGGCGGTAGTTGCACTGTTTTTGATTGTGGTGCAGGGCATCTTGGGCGGTCTGACGGTGATTGAGCTGCTGCGCTTCGATATTGTGACGGCTCATCTGGGGACGGCGCTGCTGTTTTTTTGTGTTTTGTTGGCGATCGCACTTTCACTCATGCCCTACAAACCCACTGGCAACACTGGCAACCTCCCTTGGCTAGGGCTGTCTGCTGCCGGACTGGTCTATGCGCAGAGCATCGTCGGTGGCCTAGTCGCCTCTCGCTGGGCAGCACATCAGTGCTTTGGCCTATCCGAGCTTTGCAGCGTCATGAACACACATATTGCTGGGGTTGTTCCACCTACGCTAGCGGTGCTGCTGCTAGTCATTAGCGTCTGGCGCACGCCTGCGCTCAACAGTCAGCTACGAATGCTCGCCAACGGAGCAGGCGCGCTAGTCGTTCTACAGATTTTGCTAGGGATTGCCACACTCAAGCTGCATTTGCAGGTAGAGCCGCTCACCGTCTGTCATCAGGCTATTGGGGCGACGCTACTAGGTACACTGGTCGGCTTTTCGGTTCTGTCCCTGCGTGACTATCGAACTAGGCTACAGGCGATCGCTCCAAAGCAGCAACCATCTACCCCTGTTTCCCCAGCCGCCTCATAGGTTGTGCCCTCGCTTCAACCATTCTCTTTAGACTTCAATTGCAATAGGACTTTCCTAAACTTATGCAAACTTCGATCTGGACCGCACGACGCCACGACAGCCCCTGGCAAGTCATTCAAAGCTATTGGCAGCTGACGAAGCCGCGCATCATTCCGCTCTTGCTGATCGAAACAGCAGCGGGCATGTGGGTTGCGGGTGAAGGCCGAGTCGGTCCGGTTCTGCTGCTGATCACGTTGCTTAGCGGCACGCTCGCTGCGGCTTCAGCCCAAACAATCAACTGTATCTATGATCGCGATATCGACTACGACATGGAGCGGACGCGCCATCGGCCGATTCCGTCCGGTCGAATTCAGCCTAGAGACGCGCTACTGTTCGCGCTGATAATGGCAGTGATGTCTTTTTCACTGCTGGCGACCTTTGCCAATTTGCTCAGCGCTAGTCTGGCAATGCTGGGAATTGCAGTCTACGTCGGCGTGTACACCTTTTGGCTAAAGCGCTCCTCCCCACAAAATATTGTGATTGGTGGCGCGGCTGGCGCAATTCCTCCTTTGGTAGGCTGGGCAGCCGTTACAGGCGATCTTTCGCTAGCAGCTTGGGTATTCTTTGCAATCGTATTCGTCTGGACGCCGCCTCATTTCTGGGCGCTAGCAATGCTGATCAAAGACGACTATGCCAAAGTAAACGTACCAATGCTCCCGGTTGTCGTCGGCAATCAGGCCACTGCCAAGCAAGTCTGGCGCTATACGGTCGGATTAGTTCCACTAACTCTGGTAATGGTGTATCCGCTGGGTGCGTGCGGCGCAATCTATGCACTGGGCGCTACAGTCCTAGGCGCTCTCTTCTTACAAAAAGCCTGGCAGCTACGCAACCATTTTGACGATCGCGATTTGGCTAGAGGCACTTTCAAGTACTCCATCTTCTACATGATGTTGCTTGCGGTTGTTATGGTAATCGACTCTCTACCTATCACCCGCTTCGGTATCAGTAGCTTAGTTGACGGGTTGCAGAGTATCTATCACGCGCTTCCTGTTGTCAGCTTCATCACTGGTCCAATCTTGGGATAATCTTTGTGATAGGTGAATCGGCCTAACGCCTCCCCTACGCCCCTATTCCCCACGCCCCCACATGCCCTCTGCCGTCCTCGTCGAAAATCTCAAGAAGTCCTACGGCAGCGTAGAAGCTGTAAAAGACGTTTCATTTGCCATCGAGCCAGGTGAAATCTTTGGACTGCTAGGACCGAATGGTGCAGGCAAGACAACCACTATTCGCTGCCTGTGTACTTTGGCCACCCCAGATGCTGGCAATTTAGAGCTGATGGGCGTTTCGGTGTTGGATGAGCCTCGCACTGCTCGGCAGCTGCTGGGCTACATCGCGCAAGAAGTTGCTCCAGATAAGGTTTTAACTGGTCGAGAGCTACTAGAACTGCAAGCGGCGATCTATCACTTGCCAAAGGGGCAGGCGAAAGAGCGGATTGATCAGATGCTGACGCTGCTGGAAATTGCCGAAATTGCCGACAGACAGACGGGAACCTATTCTGGTGGGCAACTGAAGCGGTTAGATTTAGCGGCAGGGCTGCTGCACCAGCCTGCGGTACTGATACTAGATGAACCAACGGTGGGGCTAGATATTGAGAGTCGAGCGGCGGTGTGGCGGTTTCTGCGACAGCTACGTGAGCAGGGAACGACGATCTTGCTAACTAGCCACTATCTAGAAGAAGTAGACGCGCTGGCAGGACGGGTAGCGATTATCGATCAGGGCAAGGTGATTTCGACGGGGACGCCTGCGGCATTGAAGGCTGAGGTAGGGGGCGATCGCATCACCTTGCGCATTCGAGAATTTACAGACGACACCGAAGCTGAAAGCGCTCGCGCTCTACTATCAGATCTGCCCGTCGTACAAGATGTGATCGTTAATAGCGCTCAGGGAAATTCCTTGAATCTAGTCGTAGACAAGGGCGGAGAGGCTCTACCCAGTGTGCAGTCTGCACTCAAAGCGGCTGGACTGCCAACCTTTGGGATCGCTCAGTCTCAGCCGAGCCTAGATGATGTCTATCTTGCGGCAACTGGTCGTACGTTAATGGATGCGGAGATGGCGGCGGTAGGCAAACGCGATATGAAGAAAGAGCGGAAACAAAGCATGAAGTAATCGGCTTATCTGCTTTGTTGCTGCGTTTGAGTAGGCTGGCTTGATTGAGTAAGCTTTGATTGAGTAAGCTTTGAACGTGTAAGTTTGGCTTGGGCAAGTTCTGCTAGAGCATGTTGTTTAGCTTTAATGTACGCGGTGTGTATTTTCGCCCTGTGTAGTTTTGCATTGTGTAGCTTCGCCCTGTAAGCCAGGTGATGTAGGCGGCGGCTGTAGATCATCAGCGCGTAGATAAAGACGACTAGTCCGAACATCTCTGCTGATTCTTCTACGCCATTGAGTAGAGCTAAAACCGCACGATTGGACAGTCCGTAGCGATCGACGTAGTAGCCGCTGACCATCTCCATACCCAAAGCGCCCGATACATATAGCCCCCCAGAAAACAAGAAGCGATCGCGTGTCGCAGTCGGCAAACATCGCAGAAAGCGAGCATAGATGAGGCCCACACTTAAGACAAACAAGCTACCAGGGATGACCCAGTCATAGTACAAAAAGCCTGATGTCTGAAAGCGATCATCTAGAAACGCATTCATCCTTTCGTGCAAAAGCAGCCATTCATCAGCAGCCATACCCACGAATATAAAGCTGAGCGATCGCCAGTGCGAGACAAATGAATCTCTACTGCGCAGCCGAGAAATTTGCCGCAGTAGCACAGCGCACCACAGCAACAGCAGCACCGAAAAAGCAGTCGCAAAATTTTTCTCTTGATTGACATCTAGTAGCCTTGCCCAGATCGAGTCTATTGCTAGAGCAAAGTGGCCTACCAGGTTGGCTAGCAGCAGCACAACTACGACACCGCTCAATAGGGCGGCAGTTGTTCTAGGCGAAAGCCTACTTGCTAATTTTCTAGCTGAAACTGATAGCCTAGCTGAAACTAACAGCACATCTTTTCACACACCCTACAGAGCTACCTATCCGCAGCGAGTTGAGCAATCTCCGGACTAATTAACAGCTGCTTTATGTGGCTTTATCGACTTTTGTTTAGTGATTCCCAATCAGCGAAACTTCTTAAGCTATCCAACGCCTTTGGGTGCGCTAGCCTATAGATAAGCTCCGAAAAGCTGTTTGCTTCAAAGAGCCCCTCCACTAGAGCCCCTTAACTGACATTCACCAGCGATTCATGAGCCAGTCTGTTGTCTCTACACCCGCCGCCAATAGCGCCGCCAAAACTGAGCGCCCTTTCCCTGGAGGCGTTCCCTCAGCGCCCGGCACCAAGGAATTTATTCAAGAAACCAGCGCCCTCACACGCCGCCTATTTATTCAGCTACAGCGGCGTCCTACCACGTTGGTCGCTGGTGTCATTCAGCCGCTAATGTGGCTGATTCTATTCGGTGCACTCTTTCAAAATGTTCCTAGCGGTCTGTTCGGAGAAAGTCAAAACTACGGTCAGTTCCTAGGTGCTGGCATCATTGTCTTCACTGCTTTTGCGGGTGCGCTCAATGCCGGTCTTCCGGTTATGTTTGATCGTGAGTTTGGCTTTCTAAACCGACTGCTTGTAGCGCCATTGGCCTCGCGCTTTTCGATTGTGATGGCTTCAGCTCTATTTATTGCCACGCTGAGCTTGATCCAAACCACGGCGATTGTGGGGCTAAGCGCAGTTCTAGGGGCAGGTCTGCCGGGACCCGCGGGTCTGTTACTAATGACCCTGATTGTGCTGATGCTGGTTTTTGGTGTGACCGCTCTGAGCCTGGGACTGGCGTTTGCCCTGCCGGGTCACATCGAGCTGCTAGCAGTCATTTTCATCACTAACCTACCGCTGCTGTTTGCCAGTACGGCTTTGGTGCCCTTATCTTTTATGCCGCCTTGGTTGCAGGTTGTCGCTAGCTTGAACCCGCTGAGCTATGCGATTGAGCCGATCCGCTATATCTATCTGCATTCGGACTGGACCTTTGGGAGTACGGTGATGCAAGCGCCGTTTGGGGATATTAGCTTGGGGTTGGCGGTTGGGTTACTATTTGCATTCAGTGTGTTGGCGCTGGTAGTGATTCGGCCTTTGATTAGTCGTCGAATTAGTTAGCGGCTTGGATATTGACAAGAGAGTGGCCGATAGAGCAACTGATAGAGCGGCGCGATATTCGGCACAATATATTTAGCGGTGATGGCTACAGTTGATAGACTAAGAGCAACCTTTCAAGAAAGACTTCTGGAGAATTAAGTCAATGCGTAAGGCTTTAGTTGGATTGGTCGGTTTCGGTTTGGCACTGGGTGTAGGGATGCCAGGTGTAGGCGGGCAAAGTGCGATCGCCCAGGACTCAGGCGTGGCTAACACCGCAGAAGACTTCAAATCGGCGGACAGCAACGACGGTATTTTAGGCTCCAACGTTGACATTTGGGACATTTTCCACCGTTCTTCTAGCCTTTCTGATACAGGTGTGACTGATGAAGGATTTCGTCGCAGCCAAAGCCGCCGCATCAACCGCGAAGCTGAGTCCTTGCGAGAGCGCCAGCGCGCAATCATAGAGCAGCAGAACAACCAGGCGGTTTCTGAGCCAGCCGAGTAGCTTTGTTTGTACGAGTAGCTCTGTTTGTATGAGACAAGGTTGCATGCGAAAGAGCTATTCAAAGCGCCACACGGGAGAGCTCTAAAGAAGGACCGCGCGAAAAATAGAACCGAAAATCGAACAAAAAGACGCTTGAGTCAGTCTATCAAGCGTCTTTTTTGCTTTAAGCCACAAGTCATCGACCGCGATCAGCTCGCGAGATGTATGAGCGTTCAGATCACTGCTACCATTTAGCTTGATTGTCCTTTGCCCATATTTTTCGCCCTATCCTCTTCGCAATGACTGCCACCACCCCCATACTCGCCAGCCAATATGACCCCACCACTACCGAAACCAAGTGGCAAGACTACTGGCAGCGCAAAGAGGTCTTTAAGGCTGATCCGAGCAAAGGTGGCGAGCCGTTCTGCGTGATGATTCCACCGCCGAACGTCACTGGCAGCCTGCATATTGGTCACGCTTTTGAGCAAGCGCTGATTGATACGGTTGTTCGCTACCAGCGAATGAAAGGAAAAAATACGCTGTACTTGCCGGGGACAGACCACGCCAGCATCGCCGTACAGACAATATTAGAGAATCAGTTCGCAGAAGAAGGACAAACCCGCGAATCGGTAGGTAGAGAAAAGTTTCTAGAGCGAGCCTGGGAATGGAAGGCTGAATCCGGTGGCACCATCGTTGGACAGTTGCTTAAGCTTGGCATATCCGCCGACTGGTCTCGTGAACGTTTTACAATGGACGAGGGCCTTTCTACGGCGGTACTAGCAGCGTTCAACCAGCTATATGACGAGGATCTAATCTATCGTGGTAGCTATATGGTCAACTGGTGCCCAGCCAGCCAGTCGGCTGTGTCTGATCTTGAAGTAGAGAATAAGGAAGTTGATGGACATCTATGGCACTTTCGCTATCCGCTAGTCGGCGAGGAAGGGGAGCTGGAAGTCGCCACAACTCGACCTGAGACGATGCTGGGCGATACGGCAGTCGCGGTAAATCCGAATGATGAACGCTATCAGCACCTGATTGGTAAAAAGCTGTGGCTACCGATTGCTAATCGAGAGATTCCGATTATCGGCGATGAGTTTGTTGATTCTGAGTTTGGCACTGGCTGCGTGAAGGTAACGCCTGCGCATGATCCGAACGATTTTGAGATGGGTAAACGTCACAATTTGCCAGTCATCAATATCTTGAACAAAGATGGCACGTTGAATGAGAACGCAGGCGAAGAGTTTGTTGGGATTGATCGCTTTCAGGCGCGTGAGTGGGTGATCGAAAAGCTGAAGGCTGAAGGCCGGATGGGAGAGATTGAAGACTATCGCCACTCTGTTCCTTATAGCGATCGCGGCAAAGTCCCGATTGAACCGCTCATCTCCACGCAGTGGTTTGTCAAAATCAGACCGATAGCGGATAAAGCCCTAGCCGCACTAGAGCAGCGCAGCGATCCGCGCTTCGTTCCCGAACGCTGGACAAAGGTCTACCGCGACTGGCTAGTCAATCTAAAAGACTGGTGCATTTCTCGTCAGCTATGGTGGGGCCATCAGATCCCAGCCTGGTATGTGACAACCGCAACAGATGGAGAGATTCGTGACAATACTCCCTTTATCGTTGCTAAGAACGAAACAGAAGCCTGGGAGAAAGCCAGGGCCAAATACGGCGACGACATCCAGCTTGAGCAGGATCCCGACGTCCTTGATACCTGGTTTTCCTCGGGTCTGTGGCCAATGTCTACCCTGGGTTGGCCAAACACCGAAGCGCCCGACTACCAGTTTTATTATCCGACTCAAACTCTCGTAACTGGGTTCGATATTATCTTTTTCTGGGTGGCTAGGATGACGCTAATGGCAAGCCACTTCACTGACCAGATGCCGTTCGACACGGTGTACATTCATGGCCTAGTGCGCGATGAAAACAACCAAAAAATGTCGAAGTCAAAGGGCAACGGCATCGATCCGCTAGTCTTGATCGACCAATATGGAACAGATGCGCTGCGCTATACCCTAGTCCGCGAGGTCGCAGGCGCTGGTCAAGATATTCGCCTAGACTATGACCGTCAGACAGATGAATCTTCGGCGGTAGAAGCTTCTCGTAATTTCACTAATAAGCTGTGGAACGCCTCTCGCTTTGTGATGATGAATCTAGATGGACTTTCGCCGTCTGAGCTAGGTGCGCCGGGGACTGCGGGACCTTTGGAACTGGCAGATGAGTGGATTTTGTCGAGGTTTTATCAGACTGTGGAGCGATCGCGCACTCAGCTAGACCAATATGGCATGGGCGAAGCTGCCAAGGAGCTGTACGAGTTTACCCGAGGAGACTTCTGCGACTGGTATATCGAACTTGTTAAACCTCGTCTGTACGGTGAAGGCGATGCCAAAAGAACCGCGCAGCAAACGCTAGCCTATGTTCTAGAAGGCATTCTAAAGCTGTTGCATCCGTTTATGCCGCACATTACAGAAGAGCTATGGCACACCCTTACAGGTATAGGCGAAGAAGACTGCCTCGCGCTACAGCGCTATCCTGAACCAGAGTCAGCTCGGATTAAAGAAGACTTAGAACAGCAGTTTGATCTGTTGTTTGAAGTGATTAGAACCATTCGGAATCTACGCGCAGAAGCTGGTGTCAAGCCTTCGGCCAGGATCGAGGCTATTCTCAAAACGGACAGCGCCGATGAGCTTGGCGTGCTTCAGTCTACGCAAGCTTATATAGAAGCGATGGCTCGGGTGGAAACTTTGACCATCGAGAATACCGACATAGCACCAGAACCAGAACCAACCGCAGAAACGCTCTCCGTCTCCAGAGCCGCAGAGATTGTGCAAACGGCTGAACCTGGAACTGTTAACTCTACCTATGAGCAAGCTGCAAAAACAGCTCAGACAGAAGCGTCGGTCTGGGAGCAAGCGTTAGATTCAGTTCTACAGTTTTTAGACAGGCCCGCTGAATCCTTGCGGCTCTTCTTTAGTGACTATAAGCGGCCAGCACTATCGCTAGCAGTGATTCTAGGGACCGTAGTAACCTATCGCGTGCTCGATTCTATGCTAGACGCGGTTGATGAAGTGCCTGGACTGCGAGGATTGTTTCAGCTAGTGGGACTGTTTTATATTGGCCGATTGGCGGCGAGGCGATTGTTTAGAGCGGAGGAGCGTCAGCGGGCGATCGCAGAGCTTCAAGAAGTTTGGGTGAAAGTGGTGGGCGATCGCCAGTCAACAGCAGCAAAACCCGCAGCCGCAGCCACTAGCCAACCCACCGAAGCCTACATCGCTGCCGCAGCCGACGAGACCAGCGAAGAGCCAAGCGAAAAAGCCGACGAAGCCTTGGAGGTCACTCCCATGCCAGAAGGCGTATCGCAGGCAGATTTGATCAGAGCCACCTCTAGACAATCGGCAGGAACGCCGCCAGAATCAACAGACCAACGTAAGATGTTTGCTGGCGTAACAGGGACCGTGCAGGTCTTGATTCCGCTGACAGGTGTAGTGGATGTAGATGCATTGCGGGCCAAGCTAGAAAAAGACCTAGCAAAGGCAGAAGGAGAGATGAAGTCTCTAAACGGTCGGTTGGGAAATCAGGGCTTTGTCAGTCAAGCGCCAGCAGACGTAGTGCAAGGGGCCAGAGATGCGCTAGCTGAAGCAGAGAAGCAGGCTACGCTAGTCAAAGAGCGATTAGCAATGTTGTAGATCTCTTTCTTCACTAGCCTTGTCGTTCTCACGCAGCTAAGTCGGTAGCTCATTCAGTTCCTACGAACGTTATGGAACACTATCCATCTTGTGCTGCCAGGTCGTCTTGAGCGTATCTAAGAAGGCAAAGACAGGAGGGGTTTGCAATGCATCTGCCAATGTAATGACGCCAATTATTCTCTGTAGAGGAGCTGGTAACTCGCGCACAACCACATCGCTAGGAATAGGTTCGGCAGCGAGTTTGGCGATGATTGTTACACCCAGTCCCCGACGGACCATGCTGACTACGGTTGAATCTTCTTTGACTTCGTACGCAGGAATAATGGACTGACCATGCCGAAGCAAGTATTGATCGACGTTGTAGCGACAGCCGTCTTCTGGCATCGGCAAAATTAATGGCAGCGAATTCAGTGTTTCCCAGCTCAAAGGCCGATTGGCTTCGGCTACTTTCCCCTTTGGTAAGAGAGCAACATAGTCATCGCGAAATAGCTCCCAGGCATCGAAAGCATCGCTGACGGGTAAATAGGTGAAGCCAATATCAGCCTCACCCCGCTTGAGGATTTCTTCTGCGCCGCGTACGTCGCTGCCTTCGCCAATCGAGACGCTAATTCCGGGATAGAGTCGCCTGAATTCTTCGATGACAACAGGTAGTACGTGGGTAGCGACGCTGCGAAAACCGACAACTCTTACCAGCCCTGCCTGTAGTCCTTTTGCATCTTGAGCCTTGCGGCCAATTGCTTTTAGGTGGGTGAGCATGGTGGTTGCTTCGTTGGTAATTTGCTGACCGACCGGGGTGAGAACCGCGCCCTGACGACCACGACTGAGCAAGCTGACGCCGAGTTCTTCTTCTAGGGTAGCGATCGCATGACTCACGGCCGACTGCGATAGATCTAGCTGAGAGGCTGCGTCGCTGAAGGTGCCTGTGTGTGCGATCGCCACCAGCGCCCGCAGTTGAGACAGCTTAATTCGGTTGACATTGATCTCTGCCATGAGGTTTCCGAAGACCAAGCAATTATTCTAATCTAGGCTAGAAGAAACTTTCCAGCCACTTTGTGATAGGAAGCCTTTTAGTCACTTGTCAGGCTGCTTCAGTGGAATTGAGATTACGAACTGTGTGCCAAGGCCTGGCTCGGAGTCCACCGCCAGCGTTCCCTTGTGCTTCTCGGTTACGATCTGGTAGCTGATCGATAGTCCCATACCAGTTCCTTTGCCAACTTGCTTAGTCGTGAAGAACGGATTAAAAATCTGATCTTGTACCACCTTTGGCATTCCAGCACCATTATCCGAGATAGTAATGACCGCGTTGTCCGTCTGTTGCATCGTCGAGATATTGATCTTGGGATTGTGCGACTGATCAAGTGCATCAATTGCATTTGCCAGAATGTTCATAACAACCTGATTCATCTGGCTAGAGTAGCACTCTACCAGACTAGAAAGCTGATAAGACTTTTCTATCTCGATCCCTTTATCTCTACTGTTTGTTTTGATCTTGTGAGCAAGAATGATGAGCGTACTGTCGATCCCTTCATGTAGATCTACTGGTTTGATTTCAGCCTCGTCCAAGCGAGAAAAGTTGCGTAGCGAAAGGACAATCTCTCGAATTCGACTAGTACCCACTTTCATAGACTTCAGCAATTCTGTGAAGTCTTTCTGAATGAAATCAAAGTCTACCTCTTCTAACATCTCTAGAAGCGCCGTAGAAGGCTGAGAATATTCGTGTTGATAGAGCGCGATGATCTCTAGTAAGTCTGTAGCATAGTTACAAGCGGGCTCTATGTTGGCGTGAATGAAATTTACCGGATTGTTGATCTCATGGGCAACCCCTGCCACCATTTGGCCTAAGCTAGACATCTTCTCGCTTTGGACAATTTGGGCCTGTGTCCGTTTGAGCTCGCGCAGCGCAGCGGTAAGCTCTTTTGTCTGTCGGGCTTGATTTCTGCTATATGACTCTAATTTGAGCGTATTGAGCTTGAGTTCTGTGATGTTGGTAGTAGTCCCTACTACTCGGTAAACTCTACCTACTTCATCGGATATAGGGTGTAGCTTAGTTGCCCACCAGGTTGGTTGATTTTCGATTAATATTTCTTCTTCGTAAGATACAACGCGCTTTTGGTCTGCGCACTGTAGATTGTTTTGGGTGATAGATTTGCCTTGTTCTGGACCGAAGACTTCGGTAGGTGTTTTGCCCAGAGCTCTATCGGCACTTATACCAATCGCTCTTTCGCAAGCAGGGTTCCAACCGGAACACCTCGGCTTATTTGGATCGTTTTTATCTATGTCCCACGAGAAGATAGCGATGTCTGTACCGCTGTAGATGCTATCTAGAAATTGCTCGCGATCGCGCAGTTTTTCTTCTACTGCTTTTATCTGACTAATATCACGTGCAATTGTGGAGATATACCGAAGCGCTCCAGATAGCTCTTTATGGGCGATAACAACTTGAGAAACAGGTATCTCTTTTGCAGAGGCAGTTTTCAATCGCAAGTCTCCTGACCAGCTACCATGTTGGATAGCGTAGGGTAGAACAATGTTTTCAAACATTTCTTTTTGATCTTCAGGCATTGCTTCACCGACAGGCAGATTGATCGGTACTTCCTCTGGCAGTTCCATCATCTTTCGCCCCGCCTGGTTGAGATAGAAACAGTTACCTTCTGCATCTGCAATTCCAACAAGATCGGGAGTAGCTTCTAAGATTCCGAGCAGCCGAGTTTTTTGTTCTTCTGCCTGTTTGCGATCGCTAATATCGCGCAGACAGGCTATTAGCTGAGCTTGGCCACTCAGAAAAATTCTTTGTAGGCTGACTTCCAAATGTAGTAAGCCACCGTCGTGAGGACGCTTTGCAGGCCATTCAAACTCTAGCTTCTCTCCTGCTAACGCCCGACTCCACAATTCTGGCAACAGATGAACGGGGGTATTTGGTGCTGCATATTCGTGGCTGATTCTGTAGCTCAGAGCTTCCTCGTAATTGACTTGGTACAAATCTAGAAGCGACTTATTGACCTTCAAGATCTTACCGTTAGGGTCATGGATTGTAATTGATTCTTGAACGTGGTCAATAATCGTACGAGAATCTTCAACAGCTATCTTCAAGTCAGCTTCTGTTTTTTTATTTTCACTTATCTCGATAGCACTAAGCACTAGCTGATGCACACAGTCCGCTGCATCTTTGACTGGCGCGATGGTAACGAGCCACCACCGCTCTAGCGCCGACTCTGATCTCTGACTGATTTCGAATCGAACTAGCTTTTTTGTCTGGACGCAGCTAGAACAGTACTCTTGATAGCGACTGGCCGACTGATCTAAGATGACCTCAGGCAGCGATCTGCCTAAAATATCAGAAGTAGAAAAAAAATCAGCTTGGATAATCGTAGCGTTTAGCTTCAAAAAACGGAAGTTTGTTCCTTGCTCTATCACCTCTAGAACTGCTCGACCCACATAGTCGTCATCCCAAAGCGCTTGGCAAACAGCCTGCAAATCAAACGACGGAGATGTCGAGTTCACCGACTTTTGCCAATCTGACGCAACCGGAGATGTCATGTGTGCCTCGAAGAAAATTTAGCTAAAATAGATATCAAGTCTTTTTTATGATTCCCGACATCAAGCCAGTCAAATCAACCCAAGTATGCCCCTGATTACTGTTCGCCCTGAAGGTCTCTATTGCGAGGCGGGAAGTTTTTATATCGATCCTTGGAAGCCAGTTGATACGGCGCTTATCACCCATGCCCATGCCGACCACGCCTACGGTGGACATCAGCGGTACTATGCCACTGCCTCTTCCGAAGGAATTCTACGCAGACGCCTTGGCAAAGATATCAAGCTCAATGGCGTTAGCTACGGTGACAAGATCAAGCTAGGCCAAACCTGGGTTTCGTTCCATTCGGCAGGGCATGTCTTGGGCTCTGCGCAGGTCAGGGTCGAACACAAGGACGAAGTCTGGGTAGCTTCTGGTGACTATAAGCGCGATCTCGATCCCTCTTGCGAGCCGTTTGAAGTGGTTGAGTGCGACACTTTTATTACAGAGGCGACCTTCGGTCTACCAATCTATCACTGGGATAGCGGCGAAACAACCGCAGAACAAATCTATCGCTGGTGGCAAGACGATCCGACCCGACCTTCTCTTTTGTTTTGCTACGCCTTTGGCAAGTCACAAAGGGTTTTGGCAGAGCTTACCAAATTTACAGATCGAACTGTTTATCTACACGGCGCCGTTCATAACCTGACTGAAATCTATCGAGAAGTTGGCGTAGATATGGTGCCTACAGTTCCGGTCTCGCAGATGGAAAAGGGTCATAAGTTTGTTGGAGATTTGATTATTGCGCCTCCTTCGGGTCATCGCTCCACCTGGATGAAACGGTTCAAACACCCTCAGACCGCTTTTGCCTCTGGCTGGATGGCCGTACGCGGCAATCGCAGACGACGCGGCTACGAACGCGGATTTGTTCTATCTGATCATGCTGACTGGCCCGGACTGATCAAAACAGTAGAACAAACTAAGGCCAAAAAAGTGTATGTCACCCATGGTCAGAATGACGTGCTTGCGCGCTACCTGAACGAGGAAATGAATGTGGAAGCTAGTCCTCTGGAGACTTTGTTCGAAGGAGAGAAAGAGGAATAGTGCATAATCGCTGAAAGCTATATCGCTAAAACTACCCTTCAAATCAGGAATGACCTTGGCGCGAAAACCACTGCGCGAAAAACACTGATAGAAAGCTAATACGATACACAATAACGATCATCCTCAGATTATCACTTCTTAGATGGAGCTACGTAGAAATAATCTGCTAGACTCTTTCCATACGCGATAATGATTATCATTTATTTAGTATGCTAGCGGTCCAAAATCTGTCAGTTAACTACCGAGGAATCGAGGCGCTGACAGATGTTTCGCTGACATTGCACCCAGGCGAATGGGTTGGCCTAATCGGTCCCAACGGTGCTGGTAAGAGCACGCTAGTCAAAGCAATTTTGGGTCTGACGCCTTATCGTGGGAAAATTTCGTTGAATGGGGCTCCGCCGAAGCGACAGCGACGACAGGTTGCCTATGTGCCGCAGCGATCGCAGATCGATTGGGACTATCCGATTACTGCCTGGAATGTAGTGATGATGGCTCACACAGTAGCGTTGGGCTGGGGCCGTTCTCCCGATGCCAAAGCCAAGAAAAAGGTAGGCGCGGCGCTTGACCGGGTAGAAATGTTGGCTCTTAGGAATCGCCCTATTGGTCAGCTTTCGGGCGGGCAGCAGCAAAGAATTTTTCTAGCCCGCGCTCTAGCCCAACATCCCGATTTGTTTCTGTTAGACGAACCATTCAGCGGCATCGACAAGAAAACAGAGGCCATTATGCTCGGCATTTTTGCTGACCTTAGCAGCCAAGGAAAAACGCTGCTCGTCTGCAGTCATGAGTGGGGCGAAGCCCTTAACCGCTATCATCGCCTGCTGCTGCTCAATCGCCGTGTGCTAGCTAACGACACGCCTAAAGCCGTGATGACAATGGAAAATATCCAGCAAGCATACGGCGCAAATATTCAAGCGGCCTTGCATAATCAGAACGCTATCCCGTTTGCTTGTTAGCAGGCTATTTTGTGATTGCCTCTGCGGGGGTTAACTCCTGTGCTGAAGTCCTTGCTCGTAAGCGTTAAGGTTTTGACATGCTGGGAACCAAGATACGAATCAATGATTTTAGGGGCGATCCGGTCTGAGAGATTTTCATCTAGAAGTAGTTTCGCATAGACAATACAAACAACTTCTTCTCACGGTCTGCTGCAAAAGAAAGACAAGCTTTAATCCTTGACCGCAAGCTGCCGCTATACAGTAACCGCACAATTAACCCATGAACCTCTGACATATTCTGAATCACGACAGAGACTTCATTATAAAAAATGAGAGCACTAAGTGCCTGATTTTGAGTGGCTGCTGCTACGTACTTGGTTACTGCTAAATGAGTGAGGAAGGCTTCAATCTCTGGAACGCCCATATCCTTAGGAGGGCGCTTGTCATGGAAAAGGATATAACGTCGAATCCACTGTACGTAGGTTTCTTCTGTGCGATAGGAGTAATGCTTAACGCGAATCGCCCCACGCACCTGATCGAGCAGTTTTTTGGGTAGAGGCTGAGGAGGCTGCATTAAGTCAAAATAGGTTTCGTAATGTAAATAAAGCCTACGTCAGAATAAATCCAACCGAGCGGGGTGATTATACTGAAACTTTCCACCTAATCTGCCACATAGGGTGATTGGGTAGACGATTTTCCACCTAACTACCTTCTCAGGGTGATTGGGTAGACAATTTGTCACCTAATCTGACACATAGGCGTACTAGGTGGAAAAAATCTTTCCAATAAATAGTTATCCGACTGACTGACCTTCGATCGCATTTGTGATCCAAAACCACCACGGAAACGTACTCGATATGCACGCGATCGGCAGTTCGTACCTGATACGTCAGTCGCCGGGCGGCGAGCAATTTGCTGGTGCTTCTGTGCGGATACGACGACGACAAGCGGATGTTGCAGCCCGCGAGATATCGCTTACGCAGTATCGAACTGGCGATCCAATTGACGATGAAGGTGCGTTTCTACGCGAATACGCAACAAAGGCTATTGAGCGATACGAGATCGACCACGGCGATCTTTCTGAATGGGACATCAGCGTCTACGATTTCGCCTACCATCCGGTCGACACCTCTCCGCGAACAACCTGTATCGCTGTCTATAACGCCTTGGTTTCGGCCTTTTCGGCATGGGCGATTACCTTTTCCACACCAACTAAAAGTCGCGGATAACAATGCCGTGCACACGGAGCCGCCGGTCGCGCGTTTTTCCAACGGAGAGCGTTTCTCCGGCGGCCCAGTGGCGGCGGACGTTATCCGACAAACACTCGCGCAGCATTTGGATGGCAAGCGACATATCGATTGACGACCAATACTTGTGGGTAGCCAATCGCCGCCTGTCCATGCTCGTTGACTTTGCCCTCGAAATCGCGGACCAGCTAGCGAAGTCCGACACAGAACTGGCTTAC
>JBCCOH010000069.1:0-28364 GCA_039111275.1 Cyanobacteria bacterium P01_D01_bin.1
AGGACGTCTGTGAATATGCGATCGCCCACCATCGCAATCTGCTCAAACGGTAAGTCCATCGCGGCTGCCGCTGTGCGTAGCTTTCGTCGAGACGGTTTACCCGCGCTAGCAACAAACGGCACCTGCAAGCTGTCAGCAATCTGGCTGATTCGTACTTGCCCAGTGTTGTTACTCACTAGGGATAAAGGCACCGTTTCTTTGATACTCTGCGCCCAGTCAAGAACGTCGTTGTCTAGTAGCTTTCTGCCGACTGGCACGATAGTTTCGTCCACATCTAGAACAAGACCTTTCAACCCTCGGCGCTGTAGCAGTTCGGGAGTAATAGCCAGTACAGATTGTTCCAGGATCAGGTCTGGCTGCAAAAGTTCAATCCAGCTCATAAATGTCTCTTTTAGAGTGTTTCCATAAATTAGGCTGTCTAGGATGGGCGAGCAGATAGTCAATCTGTCCCAATCTCAAACTGGTCGCGGATTCGATCTTGGGCTCGGAGGTGGTCGTCTAGCGTGCGACTAAAAACGTGAGTGCCGTCGTAGCGGGCAACAAAGTACAAAAAATCAGTCGAGGCAGGGTCGAGCGAGGCTTCTAGACTGGCTGCGCCGGGACTGGCGATCGGCGTTGGCGTCAGTCCTGGATTGATATAAGTATTGTAGGGATGGGGCGTTTCTACCTGGGCAAAGGTCAGCGGCTGTTCCGGCGTCTGGATGATGTCAAATGCATACTCCACAGTTGGATCAGAGCCAAAGGGAATGCCTTCTTCTAGGCGGCGAGCGAAGACGCTGGCAATTTGGTCGCGCTCATCCGATACAACGGCTTCTTTTTCGACGATGCTGGCTAGGGTTACCCAGTCGAGCAGGCTGTAGTCGCTAGGCTGCGAATCGTAGATCGGTAGCGCTACGGCTTCAAACTGGCTGAGCATGGCATCTACTAAGCTTTCGGCGGTGATAGTGTCGCTGCCGATCTGGTAGGTATCTGGATAGAGAAAGCCTTCTAGATGTGGGATTCCATCGGGTAGCCAGGGAAATTTTTCGTAGGGAATATTTTCGGTGGCCGCTATGAATTCTTCAGCGGTAGTGAAGCCTCTAGCCTCGAAGCGCTCGGCCATCTGAGTACGCCGCCAGCCTTCGGGTATGGTGAAGCTTACTTGAATAACATCGCCATCCCAAATGGTGCTGGCGATCTCGTTGAGAGTTTGCGTGGGTGAGATAATATAGCTGCCCGCCTGAAAGCCACCCGCCGCGTCGCCGCCTCGAAATGATTTCCACCGTGCCAGCAGCTTCCAAGCAGTCGTGGACTTGATTAATCCTGCTGCTTCTAGGTCTTGGCCAATCTGGTTAGAGGCCGTACCCGGTGGGATCTGCACCTGTACGAAACTATCTTCAGCAGCCTCGCCTTCTGCTTCTAGCATAGGAGACTTGGCCCAGCTCCACCACAGCCAGCTTTGACTGGCTGCGCCAGCGGCTAGGGCAAGTAACACGATTGGAAATAAACGCTTCAAACCACGCATATCAAAATGAGCACGCCAGAACAGGCACACCAGAACAAGCACATCAGAACAAGCATATTAAAGCACTTGTCCGGCCTGCCTTAGTCTAAAACGTCGAAGAGTTTGTCTTCTAGCTGCGATCGCATTTTCTGAAAGTCCTCAGGATCGACCAGTTCAATCGAGCCATCGCTATCCCTTTGGGCGAAGAACAGCAGCGGATCGAGCGGTGTGCATAGGGTGTACTGAGCGTCTTCGTGAAAGAAGGTAGCCAGCATCTGAAACTCTTCGGTGACTGAACGGGTGTCTCCTTCGCTAATTTCCAACGAAAAGCAGTCATCCTCGTCCGCTTCTGGCAAGTCGCCCGCTGCAGTCAGCGTATGCGCTGACCGCTCTAGAATCAAATCTAGCTCAGCGAGCACCGCTCTAGCGGATGGAAAAAGATCGTCAATGGCCTCCTCTTCGACATCGACTAGAATCTCTGCTGCCTCATCGTCTTCTATCTCGTCGTCGGGCTCCCAGACAAAGATTTCAATAGGCAAATTGACCGGCAGCAGCAGCAAGAACTCTGTTCCATCTATGTCAATGCTCTTTTCTACGTAGCAAGCTAGCTGTCGCCCGTCCTCATCTTTGAGGCTAATTACAGGATATTCAGCGGGTTCGTCTAGCATGTTTGGATCAATTGCCACGGCTTCTTCTCCTACTCGATGCGCCTGCTTATGGATGGGGTGCCTCACAAAGTGAGCATATGTTCTTATTTTGCTGTTCTTGCTTTGCTATCGACTATTCAACTTGTCTACTTAACTGTGTCTACTTAACTGTAGGTGATTTAGGTAGCGACTCGTCTTTCATCTAGCCACTGTTGCAAGATTATGGCGGCTGCTTTTCGATCGATTAGCGCTTTGCATTTGGATAGCGATCGCCTTTCGGCTATCAGCATCTGCTCGGCCTGAAAAGAAGTCAATCTCTCGTCTACAAATTCGACTGGTAGATCTAGCGCTTTAGATAGGCTATGGGCAAACTTTTGGATCTTCTTAGCCTGAAAGCCGATTTGTCCGTCCATAGTGTACGGTAGTCCGACTACTAAAACTTCGACCGCTCGCTCTTCTATCAAAGCTTTGAGTGGCGTGACGATGCTCTCGAAGCTGGTTTTGTAGAGGGTGGTTAGACCTGTGGCAATTAGGCCAGTGCGATCGCACCCAGCCACCCCAATTCGCCTTGCTCCCAAATCTAATCCCAGCGCAGAAACCATAGTGTTATCGACAAGTGGCCTCGACAGCTTTCTAGCTTGCCTTACCCTTCTTTCCCTGCGTCCGTGCTATCTGGGTTTGAATCGGGCGATCGCTGATCTGCCGACAGCTGCGACATCTTTTCTAAAGAAAACCGATCCCATGCCAACCCATCCCAGCTCAGACCGTCACTAGAAGATTCATCGAGTGCCGGACCCAGGTTTGCCCCCCGCCAAGAAAACCGACCCGGCAAAGGCGAACCCGTCGGCTGTAATCCTGGCAAAACATCTGGCATCTTCAGTGCTTCTAGAGCGCTTGCCTTAGCCTCACGCACCTTGTGCCACACAGAACGGGACATCATCAGCGTATTCTCAATCTCCAGCGCTCCGATCTGACGCAAATAGGCTTCTCTTTCTGTCTGATAATCCAAGGACAAAATTCGCAGCGGCTGGTTAGGAAACTTTTGCACCACGCCCGCCATCTGTGCCATTAGCTCCGGGTAGAGCCAAGTGTAGGCCGGATGCACCGTCAGCTTCGCACTATGCGCTTCCATCCCATTGCGACACAGCTTCAGTTGAAAATAGCCAATCGCTGTCTTTCGCTGCGGCTCAAACACATAGGCAGATACCGTTTCTTTCTTGTGCATCCAGCGCACAAACCGAGTCTTCACCTTACTAGTTAGCGTTGTCTTAAAATCTTGAATCTGATAGTCCAGTACCTGACGCACCAGCGGCGGAATAGACACAGTCTCTAGCTGATAGATTAGCTGAGCATCAGCGTTGCTCACGGGCAGCAGGTTGGGCAGATCTGGGTCGCGCTCTGATAGGCTAGCTAGCTGCTCTGGCTGTATGGACCAGTAAGTTGCCCTAGCCAACGGCTGAAAGCCATTCTGGCGATATAGCGCCAGGCCGAACTGATCGTTCACGTCAGTTTCGCTAATCCAGTACTGCGCCTCGCGGATATGCTCAAAGCAGTGACGCAGCAGCTGCGAGCCCACATCCATCGCCAGGTGTAGCTTGGGCTCACCATTTGCGGACTTGCTCTTCGCAGACTTTGCCTTATCTTTCGCCAGATTCACCAGAACCCTATCTACCTTCCAGGTGCTCAAAGTTTGGTTGAACGGCGATACCTGAATCATCCCCTGTGGCAGACCGTCGGCCTCTGCCACAAAGGTCGAAAATAGATGCTTCAAAGGACCAGGAAGCAGTGTCAGCGCCTTCATCGGACCGTACCAACGGCGCATCTGCTGAACGTAGCTCTCTATGGGCTGTATGTCCGTGTCATGAAAGGCTACCTCCGTGGCCCCTTCGCTGATAAAAGCTTCCAGGTCTCGCAGGTGCACGGAGCGGATGGAGAGCTCTATGTTTTGAGGGTTGCTGCGAGTCATGGGAAGTGGGGAGTAGGGAGTTTGGGGATTGAGGAGGTTGCGGGATTGGGGGTGGGGAATGGATTAACTTTTAGGTCGAATCAAGACTACGGGGGTTTGTTCGTCGGCGTTGCCCGCGGGGTTGTCGATTAGAGCCCGAACGAGTAGCTGCTCGTTGGTATTTTGACTCTTAGCTAGTATTTTAACTGCTTTTAAATCGTTCACGTCGACGATGGCGGCTTTGAGTCCGGTTTCCTGAAAAATCTGGTCGACTAGCTGCTGGGAATGGCTAGGACCTAACACGATGAACTGATCGAATGGGGGGAGGGTGCCTGTGACATCGTCAATCAGTCTAGCCTGCTCTCCAGCTAGACGGTAGAACATGCCTGGACTGCCGAAAATCTTGGCTACTGCGCCGATGGCAAAAGCGCTGCCTACCTGCCACGGCCCGGATACATCAACCAGAGTCTGCATGCCGCAGGCCGTCGCCAGGCTCGATGTCGGCATAAAGTAATAGCACAGTCTTTTGGCTAGCCAGCCCGGTTTGACTGTGGTCGGGTGGCGTAGCCGATTCTGCATAATCGCCACAGGCGTTTCACCAATGGTGACAATATCGCCGGGTTTAGCGCAGGGAGTAACGTATTTTTTGACGACTTCTACCGTGTCGTCGAGATTGGTGAGCAGATGGGTCGGAATTGGCAGAATGTGGGCAACGCTGTTCTCTCTCCAGTTAGTGGCTGCTTCTGGGTTGGGAAATTTTAGTGGAGCAATGAGGTGACCTGTTTTAGGAATGCGACCTTCGGGGCCGTAGGTGAGGTAGTTGACCTTGAGCCAGAGCGATTTGAGCTGACTAAGATCAGCGCCTGTGATCTCTACTTTGATGTTGGCTTTGGTTGTTTTGCCGACTTTGACGATATAGGCAAACCAGTAATTGTCGGCGCGGGCGGGAAAGTCTTCATGCGCTGGCGTAATTTCTGTCTCTACGCTGATGCCTTCTAGATTGCTGCTAGAGAGCAGTTCGTAGTCAATATCGACTTCTGGAATAAAGATTTCGAGGGCGGGGGTCCGATTAGTGAAGACAGTGTCAAAAGAAAGGACGTAGCGCCCCGGCTCATACGTATCAAACCGCCAGTCGCTAGCGCTGAGCTCAAGGTCATTGCCGGGGCGCTGACGATACTGCCACTCTATAAGTAGGTAGCCAACAACGCCGAGCACAGCCAGCACCAGCACCAGAGAACCTATTAACCCCATACGACTCCTAACTCTTTTTAACTCGCTGAATAAACTGAATTCCTTACGACCCAGATTGTAGGGGATTGTAGGGGGCTGTAGGCAGCTCAAAGCAAATTGAACAAGCCATCGTCGAGTTCGTAGCCCAGCATCTGAGTCATAAACTTTAATCTAGAGCGGCCGTCTATGCTGTTTTGCTTTAGCCAATGGTCGAGGACAAAAACTTTTGCCATCACGAAGATTTCTAGCGCTTCAGGGTTGTAGCGGATGCCATCAATTGGGCTGAACTGGTGGGGAACTAACATAGCTGTGTAGCGGCTAAGCTCTCCGGATTCCCAGTCTAGATACAGCGGTAGCCAGGGGTAGCGCGTATCTAGTCGGATGAACCACAGGCGAATTTCTGGAATTTCAGAGAGCTCACGCGGGTCGCTCGCTTCGCGGGGAAAGTCAATCTCGAAGCTAAAGCTGGTTTTGGGATCTTTTAGGAGCGTGGGGCTAGAGACGATCGCGTCAATGACTTCTTCAGCAGGGGTCAGATCTAGAGTTTGAAGGTGAGCGGGGGTGAGGGCGATCGCATGCTTGATCTGGTCTGATTCATTCGAGGACTGATCCTTGGGTATCTTGTCGGACATAAGACGAAATCTTTATCAAAGGTTCTAACGTGGCTATTAGATAATGACTACGTTGACGATAGCCGACTACCCCCGCCGTCTAAACTATGACAGCAAACCCCGCCCCTTTTCGCATTTGCATCACGCTAGGTACTAGGCCCGAAGCGATCAAACTCGCTCCGGTAATTCAAACCTTCCAAAAGCTGCCGCAGTTCGACACCAAAGTTGTCCTGACTGGTCAGCACCGCGAAATGGTCGCCCAGGTCATGTCTCTATTCAATCTAGAGGCCGACCACAATCTAGATATCATGCAGCCCAAGCAGACGCTAGGCGATATTACCCGTCGCAGCTTGCAGGGATTAGAAGCGCTATTCGCCCAGATGCAGCCCGATATGGTGCTCTCTCAGGGCGACACCACTACCGCCTTTGCCGCCGCCCTCGCTGCCTTCTACCAGCAAATTCCCATCGGCCACGTCGAAGCCGGACTGCGCACCGACAACATTTTGGATCCCTTCCCCGAAGAAGCCAACCGCCGCCTAGTCTCCCAGATTGCTACTCTACACTTTGCGCCCACAGAAACTTCAGTGGCCAATCTCAAAGCATCTGGCGTTACAGCAGGCATCCATCAGACTGGCAACACTGTAATCGACGCGCTATTGCGGGTCGCAGACCAGTCCCCTACCTGCGATATTCCCGGTTTAGACTGGACCAACTATCGAGTCATTCTCTCTACCGTTCACCGCCGCGAAAACTGGGGCGCACCCTTACAAAACATCGCGCAAAGTTTCCTTCAGATTTTAGATAAGTTTCCAGATACCGCTTTGCTGCTACCGCTTCATCGCAATCCGACCGTACGCGAGCCCCTAAAAGCACTGTTGGGAAGCCATCCTCGGACCTTTTTAGTCGAGCCGCTAGACTACGCTCAGCTCGTCGGCGCAATGAAGCGCTCTTATCTATTGCTCACCGATTCGGGCGGACTCCAGGAGGAAGCTCCAGGGCTAGGAAAGCCAGTACTGGTCCTAAGAGAAACGACAGAACGCCCGGAAGCGGTTACAGCAGGCACTGCCAAACTCGTCGGCACCGAGCCATCTAGCGTAGTTGTCGCTGCTTCGGAGTTATTAGGCGATCCAAAGGCATATGCCACTATGGCAAAGGCCATCAATCCCTTTGGCGATGGCCAGTCTTCTGAACGGATCGCTCGTATCGTCACAGACTATCTGAGTCGTTAGAGCCGGCCTAGTAGGTAGTAGACGATTGAGTCTCTACGCATACGACGGCACGCATACGACGGCGTCAATCTTCTTCAATCAGATTCTTTTTCGACGCTTTTAGATCTTTCCATAGCTTTTTGATGTTTTCATATGCCTCAGTACTGCTGACTTTGCCACCAGTCTCTAGGCCGCAAATCAAGGAGACTCGCTGAGCAAACTCCTGCAGATTGGCATTGAACGCTAAGTTTTGAGGTGTGAATTCTCCCTGGTATTTGCTAGTCGGCGCTAGAAATCTGTTTAGCTGCTCCCTGTCGTTTGGCTGGCCCTTGTCATTTGGCTGCTCTCTGTCTTCTTTCTCTGGCATTAAGCGCGCTCCTTTATTTAGATGCTAGGCATATTCTGTTAAACATAGTCCAATCCATAGTAGGCTAGCCTGCCTATATGGGCTGGACTGTCCGCCGGATTAACTTGTGGTGCGATGTCGGATTCTAGCGTCCATAATCTTGATTCTGGACTGGCTAAACTAAGCTATCGAGACTTTTATTACATCATTGTTACAAAAGAATTATGTCTGTGTGTACTGTAATTCGGCCAGCTGGTCTACATAGTGGGCGTTGGCACAGCCAATTGTCATGGACTCCTCAGCTAACGCCAAAATGAATGGGTAAGATATTAATATCAAGCCTTCTTTGTGTGTCCTCTCGACTCCTGTGCACAGAGTTCTACGTGATCGCGTTTTGCTGTGTAGATAAGGGCCGTCGTGTTTCTTGCTTGTATTCATGGGTTTTTATCAGCGGATGCGATTACGTGCGGCCAGTTTGGGGTTAGGACTAGTAGCGTCAACAGCGCTGCCTGGTATGGCTGCAGAGAGAGTAGTCGTCAAAGTGGGTCCTTTGAGCCAGTCGATTGAGCTAAGGGATCTAGAAACTTTCGCTGAGACTGGCGAGGTGCCGGAGCGGCTTAGGCTCTATCAGCGGTTTTTATCGCCTTCTTTGCAGCAGTCTTTGCGGCAGGAGTTGGATCTCGATCCGCAGATGAGCGATCGCATCATCGAAGACGTGTTAGCTTCGGCCAACGGCGAATTACTGCTTAGCACCCTAGCTCAGGTGGCACCTAATGTCGGCATCTCGCAGATTCAGGCCGCTATTCGCTTGGCTGCTAGCCAGGCGGATGGGCTGAGTATGCTAGACATCTTGCGGGCTATTCCGCAGGAAACGCTAGAAGTAGACATCACGCAGGCCGTCGCCTTAGTCTCTCAGCTTAATCTCTCCAATCTAGAAAGTCGCTCTCTTAGTAGCGTTCTAGACAAAGAGCTAAAAGTAGCCAGCCCATCGCCCATACTCAGTGAGCTCAGGCCCGAAGAGCCGGGTACACAGCAGGTCTTTCAGCAGGCAATTAATTTTGAAGATCGCGATCGCGATCGCACCATTCCTGTCGAGCTGTACTGGACTGGCAAGACTAAAGGTCCACTAGTTGTTCTCTCTCATGGTTTTGGCGCAGACCGATACTTTTTGGACTACATCGGTAAGCATTTGGCCTCTCATGGCCTTACGGTCGTCTCTGTTGAGCATCCTGGCAGTAATCTTAATGCCCTAGTCAACTTGCCAATAGACCCAGAGACTGCCGAGAATCCCAGCCGGATTTTGCCCGCGCAAGAATTTTTGGATCGACCTAGAGACGTCAGCTTTGTGCTCGACCAGCTAGAGCGGCTAAATCGGCGCAGCGTCTTTTATAGCGAGCGGTTTAATACTCGACAGGTCACAATTATCGGCCATTCGCTAGGCGGCTACACCGGACTGGCATTAGCTGGGGCAAAGCTGGATTTGCGATCGCTCCAAAACTTCTGCAAAAACATTCAGCCCTTAGGGGTTTCTCCGGCTGACTGGCTACAGTGCGCCGCTGTGGATTTGGAAGAGCAGCAGGCAGACCTGGGCGATTCTCGCATTCAGCAAGTCATTGCAATGAATACGCTGACAGGTCAGCTCTTTGGCGAAGCGGGGCTGTCTGAAGTGACTGTTCCAACCATGCTGCTAACTGGTACCAAAGACAGCGTTACGCCGACGCTAGATCAGCAGCTGAATGCCTTCAATCAGCTAGCGGGCGAGAAATATTTGCTCGCTGTAATTGGCGGTACCCACCTCAGCGTTGGCGATCCGGGCAATGTTAATCCAGCGCTGACCGAGCTGCCGTTTATGGCGGAGCTGAAGGTCGAGGAAACGGTTAATTTGCGATCGCTCCTACAAGGCGTTACGTTGAGCTTTGTCAAACAGCAAACTGCCGAAGCTACTGAGTACAAGCCTTTTCTAAGCGCTGGCTATGTTCAGCCGTTTTCGACATCGGCGCTGCCTCTCCGGCTGGTTGAGACGTTACCCGAGAGCGTCCGTAGCTGGCTGACTTTCACTGAGCGCGTTTCGGCTGATACCGCCTCGCCAACATTTTTCAGTAGATTGATGGCACTAAGTTATCTGGGTGTGATCTCCACGCAGGAAGAATGGCGAGGTGCGATCGCCTCTCAGCTACAGGCCAATCAGATTGTGACCGTCTTGCCGCCGCTCCCCTTCATTGCTGGCTGGTAAATCTGGCTAGTGGGTCACGCCGAACAGGTCTTGAAAACTGAATTTCATTTGATTTATTTTGGCCTTTAGAGCCGATTGTTCTGCCAGAATGGAAACCTACTACACATCAAGTTTCCACTGGAGAGAAGATCGAATGCCGGATAATCGCAAAAGTCAGGTAGTCACCCAGGGCGTACAGCGGGCTCCTAACCGAGCGATGCTAAGAGCTGTTGGCTTTCAAGACGATGACTTTAAAAAGCCGATTGTGGGACTCGCCAACGGCTACAGCACGATTACGCCTTGCAACATGGGGATCAATACCTTGGCGATTCGCGGCGAAGCGGCATTGCGCGAAGCAGGTGCGATGCCAGCGATGTTTGGCACGATCACTATCAGCGATGGCATTTCGATGGGCACAGAAGGGATGAAGTATTCCTTGGTTTCCCGTGAGGTGATCGCGGATTCGATTGAGACGGCCTGTACCGGACAGAGCATGGACGGAGTCTTAGCGATTGGCGGCTGTGATAAGAATATGCCAGGGGCGATTATTGCGATCGCCCGCATGAACATTCCGTCTATCTTCGTCTACGGCGGCACGATCAAACCCGGTCACCTCGATGGCGAAGACCTGACCGTCGTCAGCGCCTTTGAGGCGGTGGGTCAATACAGCGCTGGCAAGATTAGCAAAGAACGCCTCGACGCCGTAGAGCGCCACTCTTGCCCAGGGGCGGGCTCTTGTGGCGGCATGTTTACTGCTAACACCATGTCTTCTGCAATTGAGGCGATGGGATTGAGCCTACCCGGTTCTTCGACAATGGCGGCTGAGGATGAGGAGAAGGCGGAAAGCACCGAGAAGTCTGCATTTGCGCTGGTCGAAGCGGTGCGCAAGCAGATTCTGCCGAAGGATATTTTGACGCGGGAGGCATTTGAGAATGCGATCGCGGTGATTATGGCCGTGGGTGGCTCGACGAATTCGGTTCTGCACTTGCTTGCGATCGCCCATACCATCGGCGTCAATCTCACCATCGACGACTTCGAGACCATCCGCAACAAAGTCCCTGTCTTTTGTGACCTCAAGCCCTCGGGCCGCTATGTCGCCACTAATTTGCACAAGGCAGGCGGCATTCCTCAAGTGATGAAAATGCTGCTAAACGAAGGACTCCTTCATGGCAACGCCCTCACCATCAGCGGCCAAACCATCGCCGAAACCCTAGCCGACGTCCCCGACCAGCCACCCGCCGACCAAGACGTCATCCGTCCCTTCAACCAGCCGATGTATCCCCAAGGGCACCTCGGCATCCTCAAAGGCAATCTCGCCCCCGAAGGTGGCGTTGCTAAGCTCACTGGCATCAAAAATCGTAGCATTACCGGCCCTGCTCGCGTCTTTGAATCCGAAGAGGACTGCCTAGCTGCGATCTTGGCCAACAAAATCAAAGCAGGCGATGTCATCGTCGTCCGCTACGAGGGTCCAAAAGGCGGCCCCGGCATGCGGGAAATGCTCGCACCAACGTCGGCCATCATCGGCGCTGGGCTAGGCGATTCCGTGGGCCTCATCACCGACGGCAGATTCTCCGGCGGTACCTACGGCATGGTCGTCGGCCACGTCGCCCCCGAAGCAGCCGTCGGCGGCGCCATTGGCCTGGTCAAAGAAGGCGATTCCATCACCATTGACGCCGACAAGCTGCTCTTACAAGTCAACGTCTCAGACGATGAGCTAGCGGAGCGCAAGACCCAGTGGACTCCGCCAGAGCCTCGCTACGACAGAGGTGTGTTGGCAAAGTACGCCAAGCTGGTCTCTTCGAGTAGTAAGGGCGCGGTAACGGATAAGGATCTGTTCTAAACAGTCGGAGATAATAGGCCAGAGATGTGGAAGCTTAGCAATGTGACTTCTGCATCTCATAATAAATAGACAACCTGCTCAATAGGTACTAAGCCAGATGATTAGTTTCAGTACAGTTGAAGCCTTCTGCAAGGAAGTCGTAGAGAAATTCCAACCCGAAAAGATTATTCTGTTTGGTTCGTATGCCTATGGAGAGCCTACTCTAGATTCCGATATTGACTTGTTGGTAGTCTTGCCTTTTGAAGGACATCCGGCGAGAAAGGCTGTCGAAATTCTCATATCTATCGACTACCACTTTCCTCTAGATCTCATTGTCAGAACTCCTCAAACCATTGAGAAGCGCTTAGAGATGGGTGATTTCTTCATTCAAGAGATTTTGCATAAAGGACGCATTCTCTATGAAACCGACTACACAAGAGTGGGTCAACAAAGCAGAAGGTGATTTCTCGGTTGCACAGTTGCTAGCAGTACAGGAAGAACCTAGTTACGATCACATCTGTTTTCTATCTCAACAGTGTGTAGAAAAGTATCTGAAAGCCTGCCTTCAAGAAGCAGATATCTTCTTTCCTAAAACCCATTTGTTACCAGCGTTGATGGATTTGCTTCTGCCAACCGAACCCAACTGGGAAAGTCTACAGCCTCGACTCAAATCTCTAAGTGCCTACGCTGTCGATTATCGATACCCCGGAGCCTCGGCGACTAAAGATATTGCCGACGAGGCTTTACGAGATTGCATAAGTGCCAGAATAGTCATTAGGCAGCACTTGGGATTAGAAGATGAGTGATATTCGTATCGATTCGCAACATGATTAGCGTAACTTTTGATTCCAATGTTTGGGAGAAGATTGCTGTGCCCATAGAGCAATGTGTGGGTGCCTACAAGCAGTTACGTCAGGCTGTAGAGAATCGTAGTATCTCTGCATACATCTGTGAAATAGCTTTGAGCATTGAGTCTATACAGAAGAAGAACCGACCAGCTCTTTGGCAAACGTATCACCCTCGTATGGAAGAAGACATTCAGCACGTACAAGGATCAGAATTTTCTGGAACGTTTTCAATATCACCAGACAACTCAGAGCATCCAGGTATACATCCAAAGCAACAGCCTAAGCTCATAGAAGCTCAGGAGTTGGGATTTCAGATTTTAAGAATGACAAACTTTGGAACAATTAGATGTCTAAATATTCCAGATAAGATGTTCGTAAACCTAGACGATAATTTCTGGGAATATGCCGAGAGGTTAGGTGAGTGTAGCGAATTCATAGTTGAAAACGGATGGGGTCGTGCTCAATACGAGAGCTTACGCTACAGGTATAATTTACAGGGCGTGTCAGTTGTTGACGCTCCCAGCAAAATTCCGATTGACGAACACAAAGTGTTCTACAAGTCTACTGCTGAATGGGTAGATGGAGATGCACTCTCGGCTCACTATGGTTCCCAAAATGACTATTTCTGTACGGAGGATACTGGTAAAGGTGCCGGTTCACAGTCCGTTTTTTATCCTTCAAATCTCGACAAAATCAAAGAGAAGTTTGATTTGAAAGTTCTTTCGATGTCTGAAATTTTGAAGTTACTGATCGAGGTTTAACAAAGTTTTCGAGAAACTCTACCAGCATCCTGTTTAGAGGTCGTGTATCAGTTAGTTGACGCTTTCAGAAGCATACTGATAGTGTAATTTCTATGGCTATTGCAAAATAGCCTAACCGCCTTGAAAAATTTAGTCGCTATCGGCATTGGTGGCAGCCAATACCGATAGCTGGCCCCTGGCACTGCGTACACAGTGAGAGAGGTTGTGGTCATGATCACAGCCCCCCTGACTTTTGGCAAGTTGGGAGGGCTAAGTTTTTCTGGGTTTTCCTACTCGATCAAATGACCACAGGAAAAACCATGAAAACGACAATGTATATGACCGCTCAGCCACTGACAAAAGGGACTGAGCGCAGTTTGCTAATGCTAACCCCGACCTGTTCGCTGCCGACTAGACCGGATATAGATAGAACGATGCCCGGTGAAGTAGTGAAGCATATTTTGCTGGGTTCGCCCGGTGCGATTCGCCAAACGATTCATCTGCTGCATTCGCTGCACTATTCCGAGACGGTGTTGTGGAGTCCGGTGCTGCAAGTGGAGGAACCGTTGGTAATCACACCCGAGCAAGGGGAAGCTATGAGTCTGCTGCGAAAGATGGTGTAAGATCTTGGCCGCGCTCCAGCTTTGCGGTAACGCCCTCTCTGCTGAGTGCGGCTGTGCTCTGCTCACAGGTAAGGAGCTACAACTGCTTGTTACTACGCCGCGTTCCCGGGACGCTTTTGTTTCAGAAATTCAGCGAAGTTTCTAACTTCTTCGAGTGTGGTCTCAGGTAGCTCATCGACTAGTGCTAGTAGCTGGGCACGTACACCTACAGCTTCGCGTGCGGGGGTGACTAGACGAATCTGCTGAGGTGAGAGCGTTTCTACGCCGAGGGTTTCCATAAAGGAGTTTGGGGTGTCACGGGTGCTAGGTACAAAGTCACCGTCATCTGTATCAATTACCCAGTTACCGAACAGTTCCACCATGCACGCTTCTCCATTGTTGAAAACCTCAACAACTGAGCCGATGCAGCCTTCCGGTGCGATGCTACCGTCTTCTACTGAAACTGATTCTGTTAGCTTCACAGCGTCAAACAGTTGAAACTGGCTCATGTCTCTTTCTTCCGTCTCTGAGGAACTGCGGTGATAAAGCGAGCAGTCGCTTCTCCAAATAATACGATCCAAATTGTTTTAATCTGCCGAACTCTACCAGATGGGCCTGTGATAGAAATAATAGCTTGGTAGCGCTGACCGTGGCATTAGGCTGTATCGCTTCGAGCATGCTGGGCACTACCTGAGCCATGATTGCCTCGCGAACCAATTCTGGATTGTCAAAACCTAATAACACACGCCAGAATTTGCGTTTGTCACCGCCCTTTCCCGCATCAGCCGTATTGCTGAGCAGGTACTCAGCTTTGGCAATTGGAACTTCTAGGCGTTCGATGGTCATAGTTTTTGCATTTGACACTGTCCATTCCTTAAATAAACTTTAGTTTGCGGGAGGCGTAGGCGCACATGCGTAGTAGGACTAGACCCTCTTTGACGTGAGCGATGTTGGAGCTGCCGTAGGTGCGGGGCTGGTAGCGGATGGGGACTTCGACGAGGTGGAGGTTTAGCTTGGCGGCGCCGAAGAGTAGATCAAAATCACCAAAAGGATCGAAGTCGCCGAAGTAGCTGCGTCCGGCGGCGAGGCGTTGGTAGTCTTGGCGCCAGAGGACTTTGGTGCCGCACAAGGTGTCTTTGAGTGATTGTTCTAATAGAAAGGAGAATAGTAGGGCGAAGGTTTTGTTGGCGAGGGTGTTTAGCCAGGGCATGGCCTGTTTGCTGCGAGGGTAGAGGAGGCGAGAGCCGTTGATGAATTCGCCTTGACCGGAGGCGATCGCATCAAAAAAATGCGGCAAATCCTCGGGCGGCACGGTCAAATCCGCATCCAAAATCATCAGCACATCCCCGGTCGATTCGGCAAAGCCCAGTCGCACCGCATCCGCCTTGCCCCTCCCCGTTTGCTGAAAAGCTTTAATGGTAAATGGCCCTCGGTAATAGCGCTTGATCTGTTGGATCGCGTCCCAGGTTTGGTCGGCAGAGTGACCTTCGACAAAGATGATTTCGGTGTGGGAGCCTAGCTGCGGCATGCGGACGATCGCACTCTCTATATTCCCTGCCTCATTCCGGGCTGGAATCACGACAGAACAGGTCGGCGACTCATTCACTTTCTCTCCAGAACGAGGTTCAGCTTCCGGAATCCCGCGAAAGTCAGGCCGAGCCACCATAAAATTCGTCAGACAAAGATGCTTCACGACTGGCAGCGGCGCGACGTAGCGATTGATCAGATAGGACAGGCCCGGTACCTGCCTAGGTAGGAGGAATCGCCGTCCGCGCTTTAGGGGAATGTAGCCCGTGATCGAGAGCAAATTGGCGACATCATCCATCGACAGCCAGTTTTGCTGTGGCTGTGGGCGGCGCTGACCAATTGACTCGCCCAGCTTCAGCAGGGGTTCCCACAGGTAATTATGAAAGGTGATAATCAGCCGAGTCTGGGCTGTGCAAAAGGGTTTTAGCCGTGCAAACACGGTTTGTACATCGCTAAAGTAGCTAGCGGCATTGCAGCAGATAATATAGTCAAACGTTTGGGGTTCGTCGATGAAGCCTTCTACCGGACCGTCGGCGCTGTAGCCTATCTTTTCGGGGGTGAGTGTCTCGGCGTCCGCGCAGTAGAATCGAAGCTGCGGATAGTTTCGCTGGGCGATGTTGATGGTGATAGGTGAGATATCGACGCCGACGCCGACACTGGGTTCGACCGCCGCGAGCAAGTCGCCAGAGCCACAGCCTACTGCCAGCACCCTGCTACCTGCCGGAATCAGAAATCGATGCAGCCTTTCCAAATCCTGATAGTAGTAGCGGTTGGTGCGGTGCCAGTGCGCTAGCTCCGGTGCGATTTGGTTGAAGTGGTCTAAGACAATCTGCTTATGAGCGCTGTAGGGGTGGACTGGCGGGGCGAGGGTTTTAGGCACGAGGGAAAAGGAAGTAGGAAGGCGAAAAAGGAAGTAGGAAGGCGAAAAAGGAAGTAGGAAGGCGGAATGATGTAGGTCTCTGCCCTTCTCGTTCGCCCTTGGCGTTCTCGAAGAGTAGAGTAGGATGAACGAGGATGGGCTGGATTAGGATCTTACAACTGAATGAGTCGCCAGTTTTTTAGCTCTAGCACGGTTTTGTAGCTGGAGGTTGGATGAGGTGGGGCGGCTAGGAGGTCTGTTAGAAGGGCTGATTGGGTATCGGGAATTACGGTGGGATCGCGAGTTAGCTGTTCACCTCGGTAGATTTTTTGCTCTTTGCTGAGCCAGACGTAGGTGCCTGAGGGTATTTCCTCTAGCGAACGGTTTAGCTGACCAATATGGGAGGTGTGAAAGGCGAGGATGATTAGGTCTTTGTAGAGGGCGGGGGGTTGTCCGGGGTTGATGACGAAATCAACTGGGGCATCTGAGATTAGCGGTGCGACTGGATCGGTGGTGACGGCTGCTTTCATCTCGGCGCTGTAGTTGCCGAGGAAACCAGCTACACCTGCTGTGGAAAAGGTTAGCCAGAGAGGGACGAGCCAGGTGGCTAGCCATTGATGTGGCCGGGGCATGAAGATGGGAAGTAGAGCCCAACCAAGTCCTAAGACCAGACCAAAAGGCGCGTAGGGCTGAATGTCTAATAGGAGGCTCACGGGGGTCAGGAGAGCGGCGATCGCAACTCCCACCACAATCAGTCCTAGCGCTGAAAAGCTGTAGCTGAGCAAGCGGCGGGGCCAGCGAATGGATTGGGTGGCGATCTTGTAGAGGGCGATCGCAGCAAACAAAGCTAGAAACGGATGCAATTGCAGCGTGTAATAAGGCGTCTTGGTCGTGAATGATTGCAGCATTCCTGCCAAAAGGAAAGGATAGAGAAGCAGCCACCGATGCGGATAGGCGGACTGCGGTTTGAGTGAGAATAGCTTTGTCCAAAAGCCAGGCGATCGCACCACAATTCCTGCCCCAATAACCGAAAACAGCGCCCAGGGAAACATATTCGCCGGAATGTTCCACAAGTAATAAAGCGGGCCGCCGTCCGAATGATAGGGCTGGCCGCTGAGTTCGCCGATTTTGCCAAACATAGAGTCCAGTACCCAGGGGCCGTACTTCGCTAAGCTAAAGGCCATCCAGAGAATGGTGGGGACAAAGCCGGCAACTAACCCGAGGTAGATTCCCCAGTTAGTGAGGTGGCGGTGGCGGCGATGCTCAAAAATTAGATAGGGGAGGAGGGCGATCGCACTCAGCGCCACCATAAATGTCTTGATCAAGAACCCAATACCAAGCATTGCGCCTGCCAGAAACCCAAATGCCAAACGCTGCCTGTCACCCTTTTGAACCTCCGCCTTCAACAAAGCCCAAATCGCCAGCAGCTCCACGCTCACTAGCATGATGTCCTGCGTTGCCATATGGCTAAACTGCATCCACAGTGAGAACACCATGATCAGCAGGCCAGACAGTAGGCCAATTTGGCTGGCTGCTTTGGCATAGGGCCACTGCTGCCGGGCGCAAATCTGCTTGCCGATGTCGTAGGTCAGCGTGACAGCGAGCAGACAGGCGATGAAGGTTGGTAGCCGAGCCACCCGCACGGCCCAGTCTGCGCTGAGATTTGGCAAATCAAAGATCTGATAGCTCAGTATGATTAGCCAGTTCAGCAAAATACCGTGGGTATAGAGCACGTTGCCCCAGATCTGTCGTCCTAGCCACTCGCCCGATTCAAGCATAAAGCGGCTTTCTAGCGCGTAGTTGCCTTCGTCGTGCGCCATGAAGCTAGGGTGGATCTGGCTGCTGGCGAGCAGGAGGCTGGTCCAGGCGAGGAGGATGAGGAGGTCTCGTCGGGTGGAAGGCATGAGTAGGGTGGTCTATACAGGCGGTGTGCGGGTTTGTTTGCGGAAGCCGCTGCGGCGGAGGATGCGTTTTTGCCGCTGTCTGGCGAGGGCTTGGAGGTCTACGTTGCGATCGGTTTCATCGACGATTTCGCCTGTGAGGACTTCTAGGGTGTCTTCTAGGGTGACGACGCCGGAGACGCCGCCGTATTCGTCGACGACGACCATCAGGTGCTCTCGCAGGGACTGAAAGGTCTTGATCAAACGGTCGGTGCGCTCGGTGTCGGGGACGTAGCGGACTTGGCGCATAACGCTTTTGATGGTGGCGTCTCCTTGGCCCTGGACAAGGGCGGCGAGTAGCTCTGCTTTAAGGGCAACGCCGATGACGTGGTCTAGGTCTTCTTCTATCACCAGGATGCGGGTGTGCTGAGACTGAATGATTTCGTCTTGGACTTCCCGCAGGATGGCAGAGCCAGGGATGTAGGTGATGGCGACTCTGGGGGTCATGATGTCTGCGGCCATCAGGTCATTTAGCCGAAAGACGCGGTCGATCATTTCGGCTTCGTCGTCTTCGATTAGCCCTTCTTGATAGCCAAGAATGGTGAGTAGCCTAATCTCTGATTCGTTGGTGATTGGGCGTCTATTGCCTTTGGTCAGGGGAGCGGTGGCCCTCTCTAGTAGCCAGATCAAAGGGGTACACAGAACCGTAGCGCCGCGCACTGGAATGGCCACTGTGAGCCCGATGTTCTCTGCGTAGCGCTCGCCGATGGTTTTGGGTAGAATTTCGGCGAATAGAATAATTCCAAAGGTCAGCACGGCTGAAAATATGCCGACGCCAGTGTTGCTAAAGAGTGAGGCGGCAATTCGTCCGACGACAATGCTACCAACGATGTTGAAGATGTTGTTGAGGATGACGATGGTGGCGATGGGCCGAGTGACGTGCTGGCGGATGCTCAACAGTGCGATCGCTCCCGGACTTGGTTTGTTCTGTGCTAGCTGTTTGGCCCGCAGCAGCGGCATCGAGAGCAGGGCTGTCTCGGTTCCAGAACAGATGGCAGAGCCTAAAATGACAATAAAAACAGCAGCGGCGAGTTGAAACATGAACAAGTGGCCGAATGAGTATCTCCCATTCACAAGCGACTAGACGGACAATTCAGATGAAGAAACCTGTACAAACCAGACGGTGAAATTCGTCATTCATCACTCATCATTCCTCATTTCCAAGATATGATGCTTGGAAATTGTGATTGAGTGGGTCATGGATAAGGCCAATCGTGACCGATCAGGTACTAGAACTGCATTCCCCCTATGAGTGACACCATCTTAGATGTTCAAGGTCTAACTGTTGAGTTTGCCCTAGCAGAAGAACAGGGCGGTGGCTGCGTGCAAGCAGTGGACAATATTTCGTTCCAGCTAGAGCGATCGCAGACGATTGGGATTGTGGGTGAATCGGGTTCGGGTAAGTCGGTTACCGCTCTGGCAATTATGGGCTTGGTCCCTAACCCACCTGGAAAGATTGCCGGCGGGCGGATTATCTTTCAGCCGGACGATCGCCCAATTGTCGACTTGCAGCAGATTCCCAAGCGGCAGCTGCGGCGCTATCGAGGCGGCCAGATTGCCATGATCTTTCAAGAGCCGATGAGTTCGCTCAATCCGGTCTATACCTGTGGCTTTCAGCTGATAGAGGCCATCCGTCAGCACCAGAGAATATCAAAACGAAAGGCTCGCGAACAGGCGATCACACAGCTAATAGAGGTCCGACTGCTGCCGACTGAAATGCAGCTATACGAGCAGGTGCGCCGAGAGCTGAACTCCGAGAAAAGTGCGGTGATCTCTAGAGAGGTGGGGCGCCGACAAAATGCGATGCTAGATCGCTTTCCGCACCAGCTTTCGGGCGGGCAAATTCAGCGGCTGATGATTGCCATGGCGCTCTCGTCGAATCCGTCTTTGCTGATTGCCGATGAGCCCACGACGGCGCTAGATGTGACTGTACAATCCACGATCCTAGACCTGCTGCGCGAGCTGCGCGATCGCCGGGGCATGTCGATGATTTTCATCACCCACGATTTGGGCATCATCGCCGAAATTGCCGATCGGGTGGCCGTTATGTACCGGGGCAATGTAGTCGAAACGGGTGCGGTGCTAGATATCTTTAAAGATCCTCAGCATCCCTACACCAAAGGCTTGTTGGCCTGTCGTCCGCAGCCTAGTCAGAGACTGCGCCAGCTGCCTACCGTCGCGGACTACATGGAGGAAGTGGTAGGACCCGAGGGCGATCCGATCATTCAGGCCAAGCCCCAGGCCGACTACGGCACCGGGCTACCGCCTATTCGCGAAATTAGTCCTCGCGAGATGCAGATTCGACTAAACGAACTAGAGGACAAAGGTCCTCTGATTACGGTCGAGAACCTCAAAGTCGGCTATCCGGTGCAGGGCGTTTTTGGTCGGATAGAGCGCTATGTGATGGCAGTTAATGATGTTTCTTTCAATGTTTATCAGGGTGAGACCTTTGGCCTAGTTGGAGAATCGGGCTGCGGCAAAACGACATTGGGCCGAGCGCTTTTGCAGTTGATTAGGCCGATGGATGGTCGGGTGCGATTTGAAGGCCAGGAGCTAACGCAGCTACGCGGCGGACAGATGCGCAGGCGGCGGCGAGAAATGCAGGTGATTTTTCAAGATCCGTACAGCTCGCTCAATCCGAGGATGAGTATTGGCAATGCGATCGCCGAACCGCTAAAAATTCACGGTGTCATCCGCCGCCGAAAAAATCTCAGAGAGCGAGTGGAGTATCTGCTAGAGCGCGTCGGCCTAGATCCACACTGTCTCAATCGCTTTCCACACGAGTTTTCTGGTGGACAAAGGCAGCGGGTCTGCATTGCCAGGGCGCTAGCACTCAGCCCAAAGTTCATCGTCTGCGACGAGTCGGTATCGGCGCTAGATGTCTCGGTCCAGGCTCAGGTGCTGAACTTACTAAAAGAGCTGCAAGACGAATTTAAGCTCACCTATATTTTTATTTCACATGATTTGGGCGTCGTGAAATTTATGAGCGATCGCATCATGGTGATGAACGCAGGTCGCATCGAGGAAATTGGCCCAGCTGAAGAAATCTATCAGCGCCCACGCCGAGACTACACCCGTCAGCTAATTTCAGCGATTCCAGAAGGCACCTTAGAGCGGATTCAAGACTTGCAGCTCGAAAGAGAAAAGCAGCAGGCACTACTGTAGAGAACTACAGATTTCGCGGCGGCAGCGCCTCACCTCGGTAAAACTTCTGCTCTAGACTCCCTAGCCATAGCCATAGAGCGCCAGCTACCAGCGGTGTCCCGACTAGAAGCGCGATCACCGATAGCGGCAGCGGCTTAGACACTAACATCACCAGCGGTAGAAGAGACCAGACGATGGCGCTCAGTATCAGCGCGAATCTGCGAATTTGCTGAATCCGCTGAAGCGCAGCGCGACAGCTGCTGCAGTGCTTGGTGTGCGAGTGATAGCGATCCATCAGTGCTTCTGTCGACCATTCGGGCGGCAGCGGTTGCCCAGGAAATGGGTCGGCAGCGAAGTCTTTTACCCATTTGCGAAAGGCGATGACGTAGCGATCTGCCTGAGTGGGCAGGTAACAGGTCTGCGCGTATGAAGCATCGCTGCCTTTCTCCATCAGCCTTTCTTGAATGTGTAGAAAGATCTGGTCGTCTTCTAGCACTCGGTTGTTGCCAATATGGCTATACCAGCGTGGGGTTAGCCCGATGAAAAGTCCCGGTAGCTTTGAGGAAAATTTGAAAGGGAACCGGGCGAATACGCGGCATTCACCTTTGCGAATGGGTGTTGCGTAGACGACTGTTAGCGTTCTGCCAAACTGCTTTGAGGTCAAATCGTGATACATCAGCGCTGGCGCGACAAAGGTTGTGTGCTGTGTCCCTAGCTGCCCTTTGCGCGGCCCTTCTGGCCAGATTCCTTGAAAGCCCTGCTTGTCGAATGCGGTTACTTCCATCTGCATAGGCGCAGCGTTTTCTCGCTTGCTGACCGTTTTGTGGTGCGTGTAGGGAATATGGCTGGCATCCAATACGTTCTCTAGTAGCGTCAGCGCATCGTAGGGCAGATCACGAAACGTGTTGAGCATCACCCAACCTTCTGGCTCTGCTTCTAGCGGATCAATGACTGGAACGCTGACCTGCGCAGCATTTTCTGGCTTGCCTGGATAGACGAAGAGGAGGTTCTGGCACACTTTCGTCGGTAGAGAATCGACGCAGGCTCGGTTGGACAGATGGGCTTCACCTTCCTTTGACTGCTGGGGAATATACTCGCAGGCCCCACTCCCAGCAAACGCCCAGCCGTGATAAGGGCATTCCAACTGTCCAGCTTCGTTAATCCGGCCCTCAGACAGAGGCGCCAGCCGATGGGGACATTGATCGGCAAAGACACGCCAGCGCTGCGCCTTCGGCTCCCACCAAATCACCAAATCCCGCTCAAGTAAAGTGAAGCGAGTCGGCTTTTCTCTATCCAAATCTTCTACATAGAAAACCGGATACCAGGCTTCAGCGCAATCAAAGCGATCAGGGTCTGGCCCACCTGCTGATAGCTGATTCTGACTCCTAAGGTGTTGAGTCAAAGTTGCGTCTTGGGTAACCGTCATGTGCTCTAAAGAAAACTGTGCGTTCTTATTGTGTTACAAAGCCTGTCTAATTGCAGAAGCCTCTCAACCCTCACTAAGATAATGGCTCTCAACTTTTAGTCGTATCTATTGCGTGATCGCAACGTCTCGCGCCTGAAATGTCATACCAGCACGGGTAAACCGATCTCCCGTGCTGGCGAGCAATTCGACTAGTGAAATTCTATCGGCTCCCGAAGTTGCATCGCTGGTTATGAGCGTTATCCTGACAGGAACATTGCGAGCAAACGTAACAACCTCGCTGTTGCGATTCTCCGTGTTGCCAACCTTGATAGTGTTGACTATGTATTGATTACCATCGCTATCAACTAGCCTACTATCCGAGTAAGTACCATTTGCAAAAAGCGTAATACTAATATCTTCTGTAGTGTTGGTTATAAGTAAGTCGCAGGCAATAGTCTCAGCCCTTTGAGAACAGCTTTTTTGGTCAAGTCTAAATCCATCTGGAATGGAGTCATCATCAGCGTCAGTCACAGGTGGTATAGGTTCGTTTTCGCTGTCCGCTGTCGAATCTTCGGGGGTAGAAGCGATTGCCGGCTCAGGGTTGCTTACTGTGTATTCTGTGATCGCATCAGACAAAACATCAGACTTATTCTGCTCAGTAATATCGATACCCTGAGAACGAAGGTAGTTTTCTAGCTCCTGAGTAGCGGTCGGAGAAAGCTCTACGAGTGTAGGATCGGCAACCGCAACTTCTTTACCCGATTGGAAACCTGTAGAGAGTCCGGCAAAGAGGGAAGCAAAAATTAGCGATAACAAAAACAGAGTCGTGTATAGAAATATGCGCTCTTTCTGTTTTTCTTCTCCATTTCTAAAGAAGAGCAACGCTATGATCGCGATAATGATAGCAGCTAAAGCAAATACCCCAAACAAATTTCCTGATTCTCTCAGTATGTCTGGAATGTAGCTGAGGAAATCAAAGATACTAGCAGCAAGTTTGAACATGTATAACGAAGCAGATTGTGCTAGAAGCCTAAGAATTGACGATAGTATAAAGCAATTTTTATCTACGGAAATTATATGCCGAAAATTGTAGAACTCAACTAGTAAAGCCAGGCACCGTATGCTCGTTCGTTGATAGCGAAACTACCGCCAAATCCTATATACACTGCCTTTGACTTCGTGGCCTTCGTGGCCTGCTGCGCTGACGGGTTGCCGGATGAAGTTGAGTTTGGCTTGCTTTAGGGCGTAGCAAAAGCCGCCTCTGGTAGAACGGTCGGAGTCGCTGAGTAGGCAGATGCCGTCTGGCTCTAATACGCTTTGGATAAAGGCGATTAGCGGCGCGATGTTGCGCTCTTCGTAGATGACATCGGCGGCTAGGAGCAAGGGAACTTGAAAGTCGGGTGGAAATCGCCAGTCGAGGGGGAGTTTTTTGAAGTTGGTGAAGCCGTTGGCGATCGCATTCTCTGCCGCAAATTCCACTGCCGTTGTGTCATAGTCGCTAAAGGTCACCTGCATCCCCAAAGAAAGCGCCACAATTCCGGCAAGTCCAACGCCACAGCCAATTTCTAGCGCGCGGTGATTGTCAGGCCAGGTTTGCTGCATGAGGACTTTGCCAAGCATCTGTGAAGAGGGCCAAAGCTCTGCCCAGTAAGGCATATATTGATCGGCGTAGAAGGCGTCTTGGGTGCTGGGATGGTCTAGCAGCTCGTCTGCATTGCCGGGATAGGCTAGCTGAAAGGTACGAGTGCCGATAGTGATCGATCGATGCACTCGTTGGCTAACGGCTTCTAGGGGTGTCTTGTGTAAGAAGGCAGCAGACTCGGGAGCAGGCATGAGTAGAGACTAGATCGCAGCGGAATGACAATACCGAATAGTATGCTGTACACCGTCCATGCTGCGCACACAGTCGGCCCCCTATGCTTCAAAGAAGTCAAACCTGGAACCGTTTTGTTCTAGCCTACCTAATTTTGTCTGCGGTATTGCTGACACTCTATCCTTTTCAATTTCAGCCGTATGATCCGGCAGAGTATTGGCGGTGGAAAGTGTCGCTACCGGATCTAGTGCGTAATTTTCTGTTGCTTTTTCCGGTTGGCCTAGTTCTGCGTCACGCTTTTAGAAAGTCTCATGCGCTATCTCTCTTTTGCGGATTTCTGCTAAGTCTTTCGGTGGAGATGGCGCAGATGTTTCTGCCAGTTCGGTCAAGCAACATTATAGATATTACTTCTAATAGCGTAGGGGCACTTTTTGGTTCGCTGTTTCATCAGTGGGCGTTTGCAGGTAGCTTGCCCAGTTCTATCAGCATTCCCTTTGCGTTCATGCTGGTTCCTCTATGCTGGGTGATTGCGCTAAGAGCAGCGGTAGATCCCGCTGCGAGTTTGGCGATTGTGCCCTGTGCGATCGCAGGGTTCATTCTCTTGCACGTTGTCGTCTTAGAGTGTCAATTTAGCGCCAAAGGGCTATTCAACTGGCTAAAACGGAACAGCATTCTTGCTATCTGGAGCTTTATTGTCTTTCTGCCACTAGTTAGCGTCTTTCATTTTATAGGTTTCATTCTGCTGGTTGCAGTCCCCCTCACCTTCAACTCCCTGCGACCACTTAGTCGCCAAACGCGAAATCATTGGATTCCGGTTGCACTGTTTATAGGATTCGTCACTATGGCCGTGGTCAATGCCTTCTGGTATTTCACAACAGAATCTCCTATCTGGAAACCCGACGATCCCTTCTGGAATCTTCGTCCATCTCTACGTCTAATCGAAATTTTCCTTTCTAGTGCTGTTCTTCTCAGTAGCCGTCCCCTCACCAATTTGCTGCCGAATTTTGGGTCGGGCGATCAGCCAATCCGATAGCCAATCGACACCTTGACGCTGCAAATCCGCTAGGTCTAAGTTCCAAATTCTGACGGTGCCATCAGCGCCAGCAGATAGCAGCCGCTCTCCTCTCGGGTCAAAGTCGATGTCCCAGACCACACCCTCGTGGCCTGCTAGCGGTGGCAGTAGCTCCTGAAGGTTTCCAGGTGACTGTAGGGTTTTGTCAAACAGTGGCCACAGTCGCACTGTGCCATCGTCACTGCTAGAGGCCAGAAATTCTCCGTTCGGGCTAAATCGCAGGCTCCTCACCCAGTCTCTGTGGCCGCGTAGAGGGATGGGTTTGAGCGCTAGCCGAATCTGTTCTGCTGACTGCTGTGGTCGCTGCGGTTCTACCTGCGGTGATGACTGGCGTACAGTCCACAGCAAAATTACACCGTCTGCCCCACCCGAGGCCACAAACTTGCCATCGGGACTGAATGCTGCGCACCATACGCCGCCCGTATGGCCCTCATCCGTATGGCCTTTATCTGTATGGCTTTTACCTGTATGGCCCCCGATAGTCTGTAGCAACCCTGTTTCGGTATGCCATAGCCGCAGACTATTGTCCTCGCTAGCGGAGATCAGGTAGCGACCGTCTGGGCTAAAGCCAACTGACCAGACCGTATTGGTATGATCAGTGAGTATTTTCAGCAATTGTCCTCGGGAATTCCATAGGCGCAAGGTACAGTCACTGCTAACAGAGGCTATCTGCTTGCCGTCTGGGCTGTACTTGACCTGCCAAACCATGTCGCCGTGGCCAGATAGGTTCTGTAATAGTTCGCCGTCTGCCTGTCGGGTTTGCACAGAATAATCTGAGCAGGCGATCGCAAACCGAGTCCCGTCGGGATGCCAGTCTACGCTATGCACCGTCTGCTGAGGAAGTGCGATCGCCTTCAGCAGATCTCCAGAGTCCTCCCACAGACGCAAACTGCCTCCAGACACAGACAGGATCTGAGTTGATCTATCCGTGCTAGGCCGCCAGCGCGCGCCCCAAACAATTCCGTTCTCTAAACTATTTTCTGAGCCATTTTCTAAGTCATTTTCTGCACCGTCTTCTAAATAATCTCGAAGGCCGTTCTGTCCTGTGAGGATTGTTGGCGTTGGTCCCTGTAGCTGCCAGATATGGACCTGGTCGTCGTCCCCGCCAGAGACGAGCGATCGCCCATCTGCACTCCAAGCGACGCTATGTACGCTGCTACGATGCGCAAATGTTTTTAGCACCTGCCCATCTAGCCCCCATATCCGAATTGTCTGGTCATCGCTCGCCGACGCTAGCCGCTGCCCATCTGGGCTAAACGCGATCGCCCGCACCCAGTTCTCATGCCCATAGAAAGTCTTGAGCCTGCGCCCGGTCACTTCCCACAGCCGAATGCCGTTGCTGTCCCCGGCGGCGGCTACCACCGTTCCATTAGGGCTAAAAGCCACGCTTCTTACCCAGCCACGATGCCTGCGCAGCGTATGCAACAGTTCGCCTGTCACGCTCCACAGCCGTACGGTTCTGTCCTCGCCCCCGGTAGCCAGCATCTGTCCATCTGGGCTGAACCTGACGGTTCTAGCCCAGTCCTCGTGCCCTTCTAGGGTTGTGATTAGCTCGCCGTTCAGGTGCCACAGTCGCGTGGTGGTATCACTGTAGGTGGCTGCGATAATGGTGGCATCGGGGCTGAAGCTAATGCTAGTGACACTTGCCTGGGCGGATTCTATCGTCCGAATAAAGTCTCCATTTGACCGCCACAGCCGAATGGTGTGATCTAGCCCAGCGCTGGCTATGTACTGGCCATCTTTGCTAAAGCATACGTCAATGACTCCTGTGTCGTGGCCTGATAGCGTGCGAATCAGCTGGCCCTGCGAGGTCCATAGTTTCAAGGTGCCATCTTCACTCGCAGAGACGAGATTATAAGGAGGGGCCGCGCTCCAGTCTACCGCTAGAATCCAGTCACGATGCCCGGTTAGGACGTTTTTCTCATTGATGTCGTAGGCGGCTGCTGCCAGGCACAGCGTTGTCTGCATCTTTAGCAATGAGAGTCTTTGGGATTGAATCTGAGACTGGGTTTGAGGTTGAGTCAGGGACTGGGATTGTTGCTGAGATTGTTGCTGAGATTGTTGCTGAGACCGGACTTGGTTGGCTGCCTGTAGGGCTCTGGCGAGTGCTTCGAGGCCGTCTCCAGAAAGGCGAAGCGATCGCGAGGAGGAAATCAACGCTTCAATCTCGGTCAGTTTGGCTTTCTGACGAGTGAGAGTGGCTTCAGCAAGCGTGGCTGATTGAGCGGCGAGGGCTTTTTGTAGCTGGTCTTCGGTCAGGGCTCTGCGATCGCGTTCTACCTTTAATACTTCCATCAAACCAGGCTGCTGCTGGTCTTGTACTAGACTGGCTAGGTACTCGTGCACGAGCTGATAGCGCACCCCAGACACTTCTGGCACCTCGAATACCAGACCAGATCCAATGAAGATATCTAGCACTAAGCTCAACTGCTGCGGCGTATTGCTAATGCCAGCGAGCGTCAGCGGCTCTCGCAGCTCAGAGAGACTTTTGAGCGGACGGTTGTTGCCTTCGCTCAGTAGATATAGAACAGAATTAGCGACTGTTTGATTCTCTGGGCCACAGTCGTAGATAACATTGTCTAAGAAGTTTTTTAGCAGTTGTTTTTGGGGCGATCGCCCTAGTGCTCTATATGCGGCTAGCGTTTCTATCTTTTGCCTCTGTAGCTGCGCGCCTACGACCTGCAGCTCGATCGGACGGATCTCTCCGGTCAGCGCTGATAGATCGTCAACTAGCGCCGTCACCAATGCTGGTTCAGGAGAGAATGCCGATGGTTCGCTCAGGCGCTGAATTAACCTTTCGGCTGCCTGCGGCGTAAAGTTGCCCAGGTAGTAGCGAATTTCTTTGCTGAGAATGTCGTTGTTGATTGTCTCTAAATCGGCGCTGCGGTCCCATTCCAATAGATAGTGCAGAAA
>JBCCOH010000070.1:0-28164 GCA_039111275.1 Cyanobacteria bacterium P01_D01_bin.1
ATCCGGCTGGTAGATCAACATAAAGCCACCACCCCCGACCCCAGCCGAAAAAGGCTCCGTCACCCCTAACGCCGCCGCCGTCGCCACCGCCGCATCCACCGCATTGCCACCACCACGCAGCACATCAATTCCCACCTGCGTTGCCGCCGCATCGACACTAGCGACCGCGCCTCCCTTGCCCTGCGCTACTGGCTTCGCCGCGCTCTGAGACTGCGCTAGGCTGAACCAACCGAAGCTCAGGAAAACACAAACGCATAGACTTAGGCCGGACAATAGCAATCGACGACGCATACAAACTTTCCGATAGAACGACTTTGGCTCAAACTGCGACCTACCGCATATTACGCAATTATTCGTGTTCGTCAGGTAGGATGCTATTACTACCAGAGGCTGTTGGCGCTATTTGGCTGTAGAACATGCGAGTGGCGTACTTGAAGACTACGCGATCACCCCCACAATAAGTCTGAAAAATTTTCCAGAGCCTAGCAATCATCTCTTCGTGATTCTGATGCCCAGCTTCAGGCACATAAGAGGACGACAGCATCCTGCCTTTGAGTCCTTCGTAGTCAAAAGTCTGACTGTAGCTAAATCTCTTTTCATGCAGCGGCGCAGCGCCAAAAAAGGCAGATAGAACAGTTTTGTCGATCTGCTTATGGTTGATCTGTTCATAGTCGGTCGAATACTCCCTTAGCAGTTGTTCGTAAGCTGCTAGAAAAGGCGTGGACTCGGTATCGCGGTCGTTCCAAACCAGCATGACCCAGCCCATAGGTTTCAAGATTCTCATAAACTCACATTTAGCCTGCGAACGATCAAACCAATGAAACGCTTGCCCTGCCACAACGAAATCAACACTTCGTCCTGGAAGCGTAGTATTCTCAGCGCTACCGTCGATACTTTCAAATTCCGGTTTGTTGCTAAGGTACTTCTCGCCCGCTACGCGCATCTCTAGATTGGGTTCAATTGCAAGTACCTGGTTGCCATTGTCTATGAACAATTCGCTAAGGAAACCCGTGCCTGAACCTACATCGGCAACTACAGATGCGGAAGTCAAGCGACACTCAGTTTGCAGTGTTTTCAATACCTCTACCGGATATCTGGGCCGATAGCTGACATAGCTCTCTACGCGACTAGAAAAACGTTGGGTTGGGTCAGCCTTCATATTTCAATCGCTCAAGCATCTAGTACACAAATTAAGATATTTCAGATAATTTCAAAGATATAGAACTGAATCTTGATACAGTCTAAACATCACATAGCAAAATACATAACTCCGACGACTTACATCTGGATTTTTCGATGGCTGAAGCTCTATTAATCTACTAATCAACGGGTTTATTCATTAAAAGTCAGCAGTATAAAAATAGAGGGAAACAAATGAGTGCAAGTATTGGAGAAGGATCGATTGATCGCATGAAGCCAGCACTTGAACAGGCCAGGGCTTTCTTTGAACCTCAACTTCAGGCATTAGGGCTTTCTGAAGAGCAAATTCGATCCTATGATTTAGAGCAACTAGAAATGGCTCTGTCTACAGCGAACGATAGTATCAAAACGCCAGAAGCCTTTGGCATGTTCAAATTTTCTTTTTCAGCGAATTTGTCTATTGTAATGATTAAGGCACCTGAAGCGCACTTCGAGATTGGTATACTTCCGATTCTCATAGAGCGTAGAAACATGGTCGTTGAACGAATCAAAGCAATTAAAGCAATCCAAGAAAGCGAGAGGCAAAAAGCAGGAGCCTACATCGATAGAGATGCGAATGCTTTTGTTTCTGGCGACACGAATGTTGTATACAACTACTATACAAGCGAGAACTTTCTTCATAAGAGCGAGAAAGATAGTGATAAACGTGAAGATTTGAAGAGCGATTTGGCGGCGGTTCAGATACATGCGCAAATTGAGCAGATCAAGCGATTGCGCGGAAAGGCAGTGGAATTAATACCTGCCGAGGAAGCATTAAAAGCCTTAGAGAAGCTGCGGGAACCGACAACTATTGGCAGCTACATCGACACGGTAAACCTTTCCATTCCTTTATTGTTTGTAAACGTATCGGGACGATTGAAAATTCCTAAGAAGAAAAGATATGGTTCAGCTCAGCCATCAAGCATCGAACCATCGGATCTGCTAAGAGAGCTATCTGAAATTGAGATGCGAATCTCTCCTAGCTTAGAGCCTGACGCAAAACTTATCCTGAAGCAGGACCTAAGCCGGATATCCGATCAAATTAGTCTAAGAATTTCGAGGCTGACTAATTTGTTTAGAAGATTGTTCAATCCAGCTATGTCATGTGATGAACTAATCAAAAACATGGTCACTAAGATTGGTCACAAGGAGTATAAAAGTGAATCAGAGATGCATTTGGTGGTCGTTAGTCAGCTAGTAGAACAGCTAAAACAAGATTCTAGTAGATTGGCCATCGAACAATTAGATGTTTTAAGTGACGCAACCAAATCGTCTGTTGGCATCATGACGGCAATAGAGGAACGCCGCCTGGTAGTAGAAAAATTAGTTCGCCAGGACAGAAACCAACGACAGCTAACCGTTTTTACGGTAACGGCTTATATCACTCTCGTACTTGGAATAATGGTTGCCTTTATCTTGCAGGGTCCTCGGTTTCAGACAGGTACAGTAGCAGTAGATGCGCTTAAGCTGCCGCTTATAGGAATTCCCTGGCCAGTTATTGTTTGGAGTCTTATAGGTAGCTTTGCAGCCATGATTCATCGGTTTAACCGGATGCCAATTCATGATTTCGGAGATGCTGTTAAATGGCTAATAACCAGACCTGTTCAAGGAGCGGTTTTAGGATCGGCCTTTTATCTGGTTTTGATGGCTGGGCTGTTTTTACTAGCCGACGGATCAGTAGAAGAGGCAGCAGAATCATCAAAGCTCAAGGATGAAGCTGTTCTCATTTTGTCCTTTCTCGTGGGCTTTAGCGACCGGTTCGGTGACAGTGTGTTCAACACACTCGTAGAAGCCTACTCAAAAGACAACCGCACGGCAAGTAAGCTTTGATAGCTTTAGCCTTCTAATACCCGGTCTTCTGACGTTTTCTCACTGGCATAGAGATTCGCTACGATAAGACCATGATGTTCACAAATATCTTTCGCTATTTGACCTCAAATTCTAAACTTGGCGCGATCGCACAAAAGCTCTTCAGGCAATTCTCCAGTTCGATCGCCATCTTCAAAAACATGCCCCGGCTGTTCCGGCTGGTATGGTCTGCAACTCCCATTCCGCTCTTGATCAGTGTGGCGCTGACGCTGACGAGTTCGCTACTGCCCGCCGCACAGATATACATCAGCAAGCTGATTGTTGATCAGGTTGTTACCCTTGTCGGCGCGGGCACGGCATTGCCGGTGATGACTCAGGCGCTGCTGCCGCTAGTAGTCCTGGGATTCGGCCTGTTGGTACTGCAGGCAATTTTGCAACAGCTCGATGGCTACATCACTCAGGTAATGAGCGACCGCTTCTTGCTCTATGCCAACACGAAAATGCTAGAGCAAGCCACACACCTAGATCTAGCTCACTACGAATCCTCAGAATTTCACGACATTCTCAATCGCGCCCAGCAGAGCGGCAGTAGCTACCCCATGCGAGTCCTGCAGCTGTCACTAACGCTGCTGGGTCAGGTAACTAGACTGGTCGGACTGCTAGCCTTACTTTTAAGATTCAATCCTTTAGTCTTTTTGCTTCTACTGCTTAGCGCTTTGCCTACTTTCTGGGTGAGTGTTCGCTTCTCCGAGCGTCGCTTTTGGATGACCCGGCGGCAAACGCCTAGCCGCAGACTCGCCGACTACTTTGGCGCCATCCTGACCGAACCAAAGTATGTCAAAGAAGTCAGATTGTTCAATCTAGGAGATCATCTAGTTAACCGTTACCATAGCATTCGCAATGAGTTCAACCAGGAGTCGCAGACCATCGCGCGGCGGCAGTCTTTTGCTCAAGTCAGTATCGAAATGGTGGCTGCGATCGCCTTCTACAGCGCCTACGCCCTAGTCCTATGGGAAGCCCTTCGCGGCCTAGTCACCATCGGCGATCTCACCCTCTACGCAGGCACCTTCCAACAGGCCCAAGCCGCCACCCAAGGCATCCTCATCACCCTCGCCACCCTCTACGAATTCAATCTCTACGTCTCCCAGTACTTTGAGTTTTTAGATCTGGCCCCGCAAGTCACCAGTCCCAAAAAGCCCAAACCTTTCCCAACGCCGATCAAAGAGGGCCTTGTCCTTCAAGACGTTCGCTTTACCTACCCCGGCAGCGAACAGCCCACACTCAAAAATATCTCACTCACCGTCGGCCCGACCGAATGCATTGCCCTAGTTGGCCTGAATGGATCTGGTAAAACTACCCTGCTCAAGCTCTTGACCCGTCTATACGACATCGATAGGGGACTAATCGCGATAGACGACATTCCGCTAAGCGCATTCAAACTGGGCGATCTGCGTCGCAATATTGGCGTTCTCTTTCAGGATTTTGCTCGCTATGCCCTGTCTGCTCAAGACAACATCGGCTTTGGCGACTTACCAAATAAAGAAGATTCAGCAAAGATCTTACAAGCAGCGAATGATGCCGGAGCCGATCCAGTGATTGATGGATTGGACAAAGGCTACGATACGGTGCTCGGCAAAATGTTCACAGGTGGCGTGGATTTATCAGGTGGTCAGTGGCAGAAGATTGGCTTGGCGCGGGCGTTTATGTCGCAGGCGCAGGTGTTGATCTTAGATGAACCGACTGCGGCTGTAGATGCGATCGCCGAACACGATCTCTTCGAGCGCTTCCGCCAGCTCACAAAAGGCAAAATGACCTTCTTGGTCAGTCACCGCTTCTCCACTGTCCGCATGGCCGATCGCATCGTCGTGCTAGAAAAAGGCGAGATCATCGAAGTCGGCACCCACGAACAGCTCATAAAAAAGCAGGGACGCTACGAGGAAATGTTTCGCCTACAGGCCGAAAGCTATACTACTGCGTAGGTCCAACCGATATGTCATACCCTGCTCGAAACGTCTTCCCCACGAATCCTGCCGTCTAGGTAGTTCTCCCATAAGAACGTGTCCCTGGACAGGATCTGTGATAATGAAAGTAAAGTTGTTTTATAGAAATTGCGATGGATATCAGATTTAAGCTTTGGATTGGCGTGTTTGCTTCACTGCTAACGCTTTGGCTAGCCGTCAATTTTCTAGTGTAGTAACTTTCATTCAATCTAGAACCACAGCAAAAAATCACGTCTGGGGCGCAGTCTATGCGCCCTTTTGTTTGTCTCGAAGGTTGAGATTTACAGAAAACACTTGTCCTCTACGCAGAGGCAAACAAGGTCTGCCAGTCGATTTCAGTAGGGCGATCACCTTTACTAATCAGCTCAAACGCCTTATTCTTCGCCGCCTCAATTTCCAGACAGGCAACACACGCCGCCGCCACATCAATCCGGCTTGTCTGACCGTTCAGCGTATCGCCCGTCCCTACCACTACGCCGAGCTTGCTATCCGTGCTTGCCTGCACCAGCGAGTTAAAGTCTCTAGACGTGTAGGGTCCATCTGTTAGCTGACCAGGACGGATAATCGTATAGGGCAGCCTAGATCGTAGAATCGCCGTCTCACCTTTTCCCTTTGCATCTAGCACACCGTACGCATTCAAAAGGCTGTATGGAAACTGATCTTTTCTGGCTACGCCGCAGGAGGAGACGAAGACGAATCGCTGCAGGTCAGCGGGTGCGGCCTGGACTAGGTTGCTAACGCCGATCGCATCAACGGCATCGGGCGTATTGCGAGCGCTAGCATTGCGAAAGTCTGCATCTAGGTAGACTCTGCTCCAGTTGATCGCCTGCTCTATGGGATTACTACCGAAATCAGTTTGAAAATCCCACCGGGCAGAAGGAAGCGCAGTCGTCCCCGTCGCACAGATTAAGTGCGTAATCCCATCTGTGGCGGCGGGTAGCGTCTCGGGTGCTCGGATGTCGCCGACTGCGATTTCGACATTTCCGGCAAACATATTTTCGGCTTTGGCTGCATTGCGCGTCAGGACACGAACTCGGTAGCCTTTTGTGGTTAGACGGGCAACGCTTAGCTGACCTACGCCGCCAGTTGCGCCTGCAACTAGCACTAAATCGTTGGATCGAACGGGTGAAGTATTCTCACTCATCAAATATGTTTGGTCCTTCTGTGCCAGATGGGTAAACTGTCAACAAACAGGCTGGTCAACTATTCACGTAAAAATTAAGATTAGGCGGGACATATTAGTCCAAGCTAGTATCTAGCAATTGTCCGGTAATGTCTAGCTTCGGATGAACTTTTTGTTGTGGCGTGTTGTCCATAATGACTGGCCGAGCGCAGACCCCCAGGTGGCTTTCTACCCAAACTTTGAAACTATGCTAAAGCAGCCATTGATCCTACGGCTACTCAAACATGAGAGTGTCAACTTCAAGGATGCCGCTAGCTCAAAAACAGAAGGCTCTAAATCGGCAAAGCGGGTTTCGATTAGAAGAATGACCATCGGTTTTGCAGTGATGTCTGCGCTGACTGGCTTTGCTTTTACGCGAAGCTGGCCGGATAGGATACAGACGAGATTGCAGCCAGATCCCGCAAAAGTACCGCTGCGCAATGCGGGCGATCCGAGTGCAGCAGCGGCTGAGAAGGTGACCGACCTATTTTTGACGCATCAAATTTTTTATCGGAAGCTGGAGGCAATATCGGGAGCTGCGATCGCACCCACAGAAACAACCGCAGCAGCCACCGCTACCCCCCAAGCCGCACCAGCTACCCAGGCTACCGACGCAAAAGGCACCAACACAGAAACTAAATCAGAGGCTAAACCGGAAGCCAAACCAGAGACTGAAAAGGTCACTGCCTCAGCCCCGCCCGCCCCAGCGGCTGCTTCACCAGCCTTCTCGGGCACGACCATCGACAGCGTGTTAGAGATGCGGGTTGCACTAGCTAGAGACGTGGACGCGATCGCCTTCGCCACCTCCCACGGCGGCACTCTCGCCGATCTAGAGGGCAACAGCCTCAAAACTCTCGCGCCCGACACCGCATCCCTCGCCGAAATCAACGGCAGCATCGTAGTCGATGGCGAAACCATGCCCAGCGCCTTCTGGATCTATCCAGATGACGGCGGCTATGTCGCGATTGGCAGCAGTTGGTACAGAGGTCGCGTCCTAGTCGCACTGAGAGAAAGGGGCCTGATTGCAGTCAATTACGTTCTACTTGGCGAATACCTCTATAGCGTCGTAGGCACCGAAATGTCCTCTTCTTGGGCAATCGAGTCGCTCAAGGCTCAGGCTGTCGCCGCTCGTTCCTATGCGCTGACTCATAACATTCGCCCCGCGAGTGAAGCCTACTTCGATCTAGACAATACAGAGCGCTTTCAGGCTTACAAAGGCATTAGCAGAGAAGACAGCGTTACCCAGGCTGCCGTACTCGCTACCGCTGGCGAATTTATTAGTCACGAAGGCGGCATTGTTGAATCTCTATACGCGGCTTCTCAAGAAATCGTGGATGATGCGCACAAAGGCAACGGCATGAGCCAGCTAGGAGCGAAGGATCTCGCTGAGCAGGGGTATTCCTATCAAGAGATTCTAGGCCACTACTACCCTGGCACTGCGCTCGGACGAATTGAAACAGATCAAAACTAAGCGACAACTTATGGGTGACCATACTTACAGGCGAAATATTTGAGAACTCTCAGCAAAATCTCAGTTGCAGATAATCGAATCCAGGAAAAGAGCCGCTACAGTCACTTCTGAATCGGCTGAATCGGCGAACTGTTGATTAGGAGCTTGTCCGCTCAAAGTTTGTTGTATTTTTACGCTCGAAGTTGGCTCAGCGCTGGCTAGATCTGCTGAGTGCAATCTGCTAGCTGTGGCAGAGGCATGCGCACAACCGCTCACATGCTTTGCTATAGTCACTGTTCATTGTCTGAGAATTATTGTCTGAGAAAGATTAATCATATGGCGCTATCTACGGCCCTCACGTGGGCGATTCTATTTGGATACGGCTTTACGCTTTTTGGTCTGGTGAAAAAGACTACACCTGTCAAGGTATCGGCCTCGGAGTTTTTTGAGGGGCAGTCTGAGCAAGGCCAAGCGCCTGGACTGTGGCTGCTGGTCTCAAGTGCGGCAATCTCCTGGATTTTCGCCAAGTCTATTGATAATGCGGCTAGCCTGGGCAATGCCTTTGGCATTACAGGCGGTATTGGCTATGCCATCTACTATCTGAGCTTTGTGACAGCGGCGATCGCACTCTATTACATCCGCACCGTCGGCGGTCACAAGTCTATTCCCGAATTTCTAGTCAGCAAGTATGGCAAGGTCTGCGCTCGGCTATTTTTGATTGCGATCGCCATCCGCCTACTCAACGAAGTTTGGTCAAATACCAAGGTATTCTCCCTTTATTTTGGCGCAGAAGGCAGCGCGGGCTACTGGATTGCTGCCGCCCTGGTCACAGCCTTCACTGTCTACTACAGCTTGATTGGCGGACTAAGATCTAGCTTGCTAACCGACAGCGCCCAGATGCTATTCGCCGCCGTGCTGCTAGTCGTTATCCTTGCCACTCTCGGACCGGGATTAGCCAACAACGGCCTACCCGTTGTCGATGCCGAAACGTCTTTAGCCGGACTCACCTTTTGCGGCCTTGCCGCTGTGCAAATCTTCAGCTATCCCTTCCACGATCCGGTGATGACTGACCGTGCTTTCATCACATCGCCTCGGGTAATGGTCAAAGGTTTTATCCTGGCCGGAATAATCAGCGGCGGGTTTATCTTGCTCTTCAGCTCTGTGGGTCTATATGCAAGGGCAAACGGTATAGAGGGCTCACCTTCTCTAGCGGTTCCTGCACTCTTTGGCCTGCCGATGCTGCTGGTATTTAACGCCATTATGCTCACTAGCGCTGGGTCTACATTGGATTCGACTTTTTCGAGCGTGGCTAAGCTCGGGGCAAGAGATTGGAACAACAAGCAGGGCAGACCGACCGAGAACCAGGCAAAATTTGGTCGGTGGTGGATTGTTGCGATCGCCCTACTCGGCAACATCCCCCTCTTCAGCCTTTACATGGGCGATAGAGTCGGCCCTGCTGTGATTCAAGCCACCACTATCAGTGGCACGATGGTCATGGGACTAGCCCCGATTTTCCTACTCTCTTTTGTCCGCAAAGCTGGAACTCTTAGCTTTCACTTCGCCTTCTGGCCTGGACTTGCCTTCGGCGTCATTCGAGTGATCGAAAGTGCGACAGGTAACGCGATCTTCCCTGCCGCGCTTAGCATTGGTAGCGGTAAATATGCGCTAGATCTTGGCGTGAACGTTTACGGTTTGGCGATCTGCGTCGCGGGATACCTGCTGGGTGCTGCGCTAGGTAAGCAATCAACTGTTAAGACAGCTAGCACCGTGGATAGATCTGTCAATCTGGTCCGATAGTAAGCCTATGAGTTAGGGATAGCCGCTCAGCACCGGAACGACAGGCTCTAGCACAGACCAGAGCTGCGGGCGACTATTATCGCTATAGCCTGTGACCAGTAGCTGCTCGCCTAAAGGCGTGATGCCTGGGGAATAGTCGCCGTCTTCGCCTCTGAGCCTTTGAATGAACTGGGTGCCGAGCGCGGTGCCGTCTGTACGGTATAGGTCGCGATCACCCGCTACAAAATATAGGAAATCTCCCCGAACAGTGAGCGACCGGGGTGAACTACTATTGGCAACCTCGTAAAATTCGCAGGCAAGCGCAGGACTTGACTGTGCTTGCCTTTCTTGTCTAGTAGGTAAGGACTGAATCGGGCAGTTCGGCGAGTAAGGGCTCGATCCGGGTGCAAGATCCACCACTTGATGAGTCCCTCCGGCTGTAGCATCAGTCACCCACAGTTCTTGACCGTTGGGCCCGTTGCCATTGAAAAAGAGACGGCCTTGAAAAGAAGTGAAATCAGTAAAGTAGCTGCCGATGGGGCTGCCTAGTTGCACTGTCCCTGCGGCTGTTCCATCTGTGACCCACAGCTCGAAGCTAAGCCCAGAACCCGATGTTTGCAGTTCGGGTACAGCTACTGCCGAAGCAGGTGCAGCCACTACGAAGAAAAGCCTACCGTCGTGCTCTGCAAAAATGACATCGCCTGAGTGAATAGAGTCTGGTAACTGCGTGACGAGACGCGTACTCTCAGGCGTTCCGGTAGTGACCCAGAGTCCAGCACCTGCTGAGGAGTTTGCGAGGATAAATACGTTCTCTCCAACGGCTGTTAGTACCCTCGCTGCAGAGCTTTCTGGCCCCGAAAAGAAGTCTTTTAACACTGTTGTACCTGCTTCGGTGCCGTCGCTGGTCCATAGCTCTTGACCTAGCTCGGGTGTCTCTAGCTCGAAATAAGCCAGGCCCTCTACGCTTCTGAACATGCCTGCTGTTCCGGTCACGGTCTTAACGGCTGCTGTTCCTTCTACAGTGCCATCGCTGCGCCATAGCGTCACGTCTTCTCCTGAACTTGCTGTAAATAGCAGATAGTCATCGACTGCAACAAAGTTGCTCGGTCCGAAGCCAACTGTTTGATCATTTTCGTAGACATCAGGCATTCCTAGCAGAGGATAGGTTCCGGCTTCGGTTTTGCCATCTGTCAGCCAAAGCTGGGTATTTCCTAATGATTTAGTGATGAATGGCACCTGGCCTTTGAACGTAGAGCTATTGGGTTCTATCACCCAGTAGTCGGAGTTCTGAAGCGATCGCGCCAGCTCATCATCTAGCGAGGAGATCGCCACTGTCCCCGCTGCTGTGCCATCACTATGCCAAATGCCAGCCTGTAAACTATTTGACTGTTCAGCCTGACGAAACGCTTGCTCCGTCTGAATCCAAAGCCCAGAATCACCAGACGGGTCGGTTGTTCTATTAAAAATTGGATCGGTTGCTCGTAGCACTGCGCCGTCAGGCTGTTCTATCTGTAGCGTTTGAACTCGCTGAGTGCCTTCTACCGTACCGTTGGTTGTCCACAGTTCTGCAACGCCGTCATTGTCGCCTGCGAACAGCATCTGGTCATTTAGAACAGTTCTTTGAAAGAAGATACTGACGAATTCTGTTGGAAATTCTCTTAACTCTCGAAGTTCTGGCGGATCGACAAATCCTGTTATGTAGTTAGCTGGAACGTAGTAGCGCGCATCTGTTCCTTGTTGATTGGTTCGACACAGTAAAGCGGTCGCCTCACCCCGAGTAATGCTGTCACTAGGCCGGAGTCTGCTGGCCTCAGGATAGCTAACGACGATACCCCTTTGGATCGCAGCGGCGATCGCATCGCTCCCCCAGTCCGGCACCTGCCGCCAGTCTCGCAAGAAATTCCTCAAAACGAATTGGCTATCTTCCGGGCCATTCTCGGCTAGCATCAGCCGCTGAGCATTCGCCATCACGACAATTGCCTGAGCACGAGTGATTGGCTGCGAGGGCTTGAACACATTACCAGGATAGCCAGCCAAAAATCCGCGTTCGTAGGCGGCCTGGATCGCACCGCTCCCCCAAAAGTCGGCAGCTACATCTGAAAAGTTGGGCGCTTCTCTAACCGTCTGCGCATTCGGAAACGCCTTTATCATCATGACCGCAAACTCGGCCCGCGTCATCGTGCCATCCGGTAGAAAGCGCCCGTCTAGGTAGCCTTTCATCAAACCTTCGTTGCCTACGCCTTCAATGCAGGCGCTAGCCCAGTGGTCTGCTGCGTCGGAGAATATAGGGTAGGGATTGTTGAAGGTCTGGGCAAGGCTAGGAGAGGCTAGCAGCGTAGGCGCAATCGCACTGAAGATGAAAGCCTTTGCAGACAGCCGTTGTAGGAAATGCATAAAACCGACTAGAGGAATAGAGACCCGTCTCGCTTGCACTAGAATTACAGAGTTCAGATATAGAGCTCAGATATATCTTTCATGCAACTGTAGCGTTTGTTACTCAGTTACGGCTTCACCCAGTCCTTCGCAGCGTCCACCACCCGTTCCATACCTGCCATCCCCAACTGAAATACCAAAAACAGGATAGTCGTTGTCGTGACGGCGCTAATCGTGCAAATTGTCAGTCCACCCAGACTGATGGCCCCGTCATCATCAAGCAGACCAAAGCCAGTGACAAAGATACCGATAGCAGGCAAGGTGTTGGTCAATGGAATCGGAATCATCATCGAGATGGACATCAAGGCGATCGCAATTCCAATCATCATCTGCCCGCTGCGACTTGTGCAGACATGCGTCATCCTAGGCTTAGCCACCATCTCGATCTTCTCCAGCCAGGGAATGCCTTTGTGCAGCAAGGCTTGAATCTGCGATCGCTCAAACCCTCTTTTGCGAAAGCTCTCAGGAAACCAAGGCTGCTCGCGCCCGACAATCAGCTGCGCTGCTAGTAAGAACATCAGCACTCCAAACGGGGTTGAATATCCCGGCGCTGGAATTGGCAACGCCGACGGCAACGATAGCAGCACAAACAAAAAGCCAAACGCCCGCTCACCCGCAATGCTTAATATCTCGTCAAGCGTCACCTCTTTTGACTGACTGGCAGAATCGGACAGTTGACTACTAAAATTCTCGTTTTGCGCTTGAGTAACCAGCTGATCCGCCGTATCTGGCAGAAAATATCTCTGAAGCTCAACCGATAGTTTGGCCATAGCACAATCAATGAGTCAAATCGTAGTCAATCATAGCGGCCTATGTTCTTCTGTCGCGATCAATCAGCCGCCGTTGTTCTAATTTTCATGAAGGTAAGACCGACTCATAGAGGCAGTTGTAGAGCTTAGCTGTAGAAACTGTCTAGCTAGAGGGTGCCCACGAACTGAAGGGCTTGCTCCAAGGCGGCGTGTGGCCCGAACACTCAAGAAAGCCTAGGCCCATACAGTACCTAGACTATCTTGCGGTCTATATAGCGTTTCTCACAAGTAGGTTCATAGAAGCAGGTTCATGCCTACACTGAACGCAGTCTCACAAAACTAGCTGTGAACCAATAGACTCGAAGGCAATCTACTGGCTGTCCATTTAGTACTTGTAGCTCTCAGTCTTGAATGGCCCTTCTACATCCACATGAATATAGTCGGCTTGCTCTTGAGTCAAAGTGGTCATCACACCGCCAAAGCCTTGAACCATGTAGCGAGCGACTTCCTCGTCGAGCTTCTTCGGCAGAATCTCTACGGTGAGCGCTTCTGCTTTCTCCTCAGCCGACTTATCTGCAAACTTACGCTCGAACAAGAACATCTGAGCAAGTACCTGGTTGGCAAAAGAGCCGTCCATGATCCGAGAAGGATGCCCTGTCGCATTACCCAGGTTCACCAAGCGACCTTCAGAAAGGAGAATCAAGAAGTCTTGGGGATCATCAGAGCGATAAACCTGATGCACTTGAGGCTTGACCTCTTCCCAGCGCCATTCTTTGCGCATAAAGGCAGTGTCGATTTCGTTGTCAAAGTGGCCAATGTTGCAAACAACCGCGCTAGCTTTCAGGTGCTTGAGAATGTTGGCACCGCAAACGTTGTAGTTGCCAGTGGCAGTCACAACCAGATCGATGTTGGCAAGCAGCGCTTTGTCTACGCTAGCTTCAGTGCCGTCATTTTTTCCATCAATGTAAGGAGAAACTAGCTCGAAGCCATCCATACATGCCTGCATTGCGCAGATAGGATCGACTTCAGCGACTTTAACAATCATGCCTTCTTGACGCAGAGAAGAAACAGATCCCTTACCGACATCGCCATAGCCGATAACGAGAGCTTTTTTACCTGCCATCAGATGATCGGTGCCGCGCTTGATCGCATCGTTTAGGCTATGGCGACAGCCGTACTTGTTGTCGTTCTTAGTTTTAGTAACGGCGTCATTGACGTTGATGGCGGGAATCTTTAGCTCGCCTTTCTCTAGCATTTCGTACAGACGGTGAACGCCAGTGGTGGTCTCTTCGGTCACCCCATGAATGCGCTCTAGCATCTGCGGATACTTTTGATGAATATGGCCAGTCAGGTCGCCGCCATCGTCGAGGATCATGTTGGCATCCCACAGCTCGCCCTCGGCGTTGTGGCAGGTCTGCTCGATGCACCAGATGTATTCTTCTTCGGTTTCACCTTTCCAGGCAAAAACGGGAATACCGACTGCTGCGATCGCCGCCGCCGCATGGTCCTGTGTCGAGAAGATATTGCAAGAAGACCAGCGCACCTCAGCACCTAGCTCACACAGGGTCTCGATCAGTACAGCAGTCTGGATCGTCATGTGAATGCAGCCGATAATCTTCGCGCCAGACAAAGGCTTACTATCGCGATACTTGGCGCGGATTGTCATCAGGGCAGGCATTTCGCCTTCTGCGATCACAATTTCCTTTCGGCCCCAGTCGGCTAGCGTAATATCAGCGACTTTATAGTCGCGCTTGGCCGCAGGCGCGGTATCAGGAATTCGAGTGCTAGTAGCAACCATAGGTATATCAAAAATTAGGAGGTTTACTAGTGATTAGCTTACCTGCAATAATCCGAGTCCGACCGCCCAACCCCCTACGGAGGTCATCCATTTCGCCGATGCATATGTATTGATATTGCTAATCTCGAACGTAAGGCACTAGCTGATTCCACAGCGCTGGAAACCGCGCCTGAATATCGTCGGCCTTCGCAATCGTCATATCGCGATAGTCAAACCCAGGGGCAACGGCTTCACCTAGCAGACCATACTCTCCAGATTCTAAAACCGCCGCCTTCCAGTAGCCCTTCGGCACAAGCAACTGCGGCACCTCACCCTGGTCAATCGCCATACCCAGCTTGACCTTGGTCAGATTTCCTTCTAAATCGACCAGGATATAGGTGATTGGCGCACCCACCTGAAAGTAGTGCATGATGTCTGACTTATTCTGATGCAAATGATCGATCGGGCGATCGTCCGTCAGCAGGTAGTAGATAGAGGTCATCATCGAGCGACTTGCGCCAGTTCTAGGCGTTTCGATCTCCTCCGCTGCTCGGTAAGTCTCTGAAAAGTAGCCGCCCTCAACGTGCTCTATCAGTGATAGTTTCTCGATCAAGTCTTGCTTGCTGATAGTCATCGTTAGTAGTTACTGCTATTTTGGAACTTCTATGAGGTCGAACTTGCGTTTTTGGTTTCCATCTCTGAACGAAGATAGTAGATAAGATATCTTAGGGAAAGGTTGTCCAAGATGGCTTTCGTATTCAAGCAAAGCGGAGTCACTGTAACAGTGCAGACCCGAGACCACCGACCACCTCACGTACATGTCGATTCCCCGGACGGCAGTGTTAAAGTTGACATATCTGGCAGCGTTCCGAAACTATTGCCCATCAGCACGAAGAAGCGAATTAAAAGTACAGCCGCATTTGAGCGAAAGGCTCTGCAAATGGTGACAGAGAACTTAGAAGTCTGTCGAGCAGCTTGGAGAAGATATCATGGCACCCTATGAAGACGAAAGACTGGCTGTATCTGTCTACTACACCGCGCCCAGTCGAGAGATAGAAATTACTCTAGATGATGGCTCTCGGCATCTGATTCCTGTCGACAAGTTGGAAATGGTAGAGAGTGCACCTGATGCTTATGTTCCCATTCCCAGACCGACTAATGAACAGTTGAGCAACATAAAAGTATGGGGCGGCGGATCTGCTATCTACTGGGAATGTATAGAACAGGTATTTCGAGTGGATGAATTGATGGCTGGGATTTATGGTCGTCCGGCTTGGATGGAAAGCTTATCTGTCTCTGTTTAACTAATCGAACCTACGTTCCGTGCGGAAAGCTATGATTGCGCACTTCCTCACAAAACTGCTGCGCTGCCTCAATTCCGATTTCTCTCAAATTTACATAGGGCTTCGCAAACGGCGGCTGCCATTCCGAAAGCCCGAGTAAATCCGATGTGATAAACACCTGACCGTCGCAATAAGGGCCTGCGCCAATACCAATCGTTGGAATAGTGAGGGTATGGCTGATTTTCTGAGCCAGTTCGTTGGGGATGTGTTCTAACACGATTGCAAACGCCCCTGCTTTCTCTAGGGCGATCGCTTCTTGGAGAATTCGGTCTGCCGATTCCGCAGAATTACCCTGCTGACGAAAATTTCCAACCTGGTAGACTGCCTGCGGTGTTAGCCCTACATGGCCCATCGTTGGGATTCCCGCCTGCACAACAGCCGCCACCGTCGCCGCCATCCCCTCATGTCCACCTTCCATCTTTACAGCCTGAGCGCCCGTTTCTTTAAGCACGCGGCCCGCAGCTAGGATCGCGGATTCTTGGCTTACCTGGTAGCTCAAAAAAGGCAGATCTACTAACACCAACGCTTTCTTAATGCCTCGACGAACCATCTTGGTGTGGTAAATAATTTCATCCAAAGTCAGCGGCAGCGTCGTTTCGTGTCCCATTACCGTCATTGCCATCGAATCGCCAACAAAAGCAATATCGACACCTGCTGCATCTACTATCTGAGCAGAAATATAGTCCCAGGCCGTCAGCATAGTAACGGCTTTGCCTTCCTGCTTCCACCTAGCAAACTTATGTACATTGACAATCATGGGCACTTCTCCATCTAGGCCAACCAGCGAATAATTCCAGTTTGACGCAAAAAGAGAAGATCAATTTCTCAATCTATCGACCGCGCAGTATCTATCGCGCCCCAAAAGCGCTGACAATCGACCCGTGAGGCGTACCCCTGCCTGTGGTCTGACTCACCCAACCTAACCCTTCGGTCGTACCGACCCAAATTTTGTTTCCCGTATCTGGTGAGATGGATAAAATATGCTCGGATGGCAGACTGGGAACGCGGCCAATAATCGCGCCATTATAAGGATTGAGCTTGAGTAGGCCCGTGCGTGTGCCTACCCACAGGCTCTGGGTGGAGTCGAAGGCTAACGCGGTGACATTGCGATCGCGCATCTGAGTTACAGATCGCAAAAGCTGCCCCGTACGACCATCAATCACTAGCAGTCCTGTAGGCGTGCCTACCCAAATCTGGCCTTGGGGCCCGACCGTCATCGCCTGCGCTGATTTTCCTGGCAGGTCGGTCACTCTGTGGGTCACGTATGCCGAAGCGGTATTCACTCGGGCAAGTCCTTCTAGGGTGCCCACCCACAGATTGCCGTCTGGTGCCAGCGTTAGCGTGTTCGCACTAACGCCTGGTAACGCCTGAATTGTTGTCATCAGTAAGCCTTCGTCCGGGCTGACCATCGCTAAACCGCGATCGGTCCCGACCCACAGGAATCCTCGCTGGTCGATCAAGGTAGAGAGCACTCGGTTAGAAGGGAGCCGATAGTTCTGCGCTGTGACTTTGTTGATTCTGGGCTCTACTCTGACCAAGCCGTCCGGTGTCCCAAGCCAAATTCGTCCGACTCGGTCCTGGCTCATCGCATCGATGAAGCGGTTAGGCACGTTGACTCTTGCCAGCACCCGCCCGGTTTCTGGATTGATTCGCGCTAATCCTTGATGAGAGCCTACCCATAGGCTGCCCGTGTAGTCGGCTTGAAGTGCGCCCACTTGGTAGCTCTGCTCGATGGGGTTAGGACGGTTTGATCGCTCTGTGGTCAGCGGCCCAGCAGGCATGCCAATGTTGGGTTCGTTGATTTGGGCGTTGACGGCATTGTCTAGCTGTATCTTCTCTAGACGTATTTTCTCTAGCTGTATCTTTAGCGGGTTACCGCCAGTCATTGCGATCACACCCCAAAGCAGCACAGCGCCAACAACATGTTGAGTGACCTTTCTGGCAACGCTCACAAAAACAACCTTTTGACACAGCCAGCTATCGCAATTTGGCACTCACCCAATCCAGACTATCGAATAGCTTGACCCAAAGTACCCACCAACTTTCTTCGATTAACGTTAGGGATAGCGATTTTCTACCTGTCAATTCTTATCTACCTGTCAATTCTTAAGCCTGTATTACGAGCGGAGCATTTGCAGGCAGATGAATTTATCTTTGTATGGAAAATAATTGAGTGCAAGCAAACCACTGCAGCCTGTTCTTTTTGTTTTCAAAAAAATAAAGAACTATTTAGCATTCTTGTTACGGAATGTTACAAACTATACTGTTCGTTTGGGGGTTCACAAGACGCTCGAAACCTTTGTACATCAGCGTTCATAATTTTTAATTATCAGACTATACAGAACTTCTAAAAGGAAACTTATTGGTGCCCTGATAGTATTCTGAAAAGCACAGGTTTATCTGACAGGCTGATTTCATTGATTGGTCTGAAGCAAGCACCTGCCCCTGATTGACATAGCTTTTGGCAGCTTACTGGTAGCACTCCAGACGCTGTTTACAGCTTGTTTAATCACTTTTGCCGAACTTCATACTCAGAAAAATCGCCCAGGTCCGTCGCTAGCACCGTTTTGTGGTTGGCGCCGCATTGTTGGGTGTAGGTGTTTGTCTCTTTTCAATGAGATGCATGGAGCTCGGTCAATATCTAGTTTGGTTCACACAGAATATAGACAGGAAATAGGGAAATATGTCCTACTCACAGACTCAGTCAAAGTCGGGTGCCGGCTACGATGCTGGCGTACAGGATTACAGGCTGACTTACTACGCTCCGGACTACACGCCCAGAGATACAGACATTTTGGCTGCCTTCCGGATGACGCCTCAGCCTGGCGTTCCTCCTGAAGAGTGTGCAGCAGCGGTTGCCGCCGAATCTTCTACAGGTACTTGGACCACTGTGTGGACCGACCTGCTTACTGACATGGATAGATACCGTGGCCGTTGCTACGATATCGAGCCTGTCCCTGGTGAAGATAATCAGTACATTGCATACGTTGCCTATCCACTCGATCTGTTTGAGGAAGGCTCTGTCACTAACCTGCTTACTTCCCTAGTTGGTAACGTGTTTGGCTTCAAGGCACTCAGAGCACTACGCCTTGAAGATTTGCGGATTCCTGTTGCCTACGTCAAGACATTCCAGGGTCCTCCTCACGGTATTCAGGTCGAGCGCGATCGCCTCAATAAGTACGGTCGCCCAATGCTCGGCTGTACCATCAAGCCTAAGCTTGGCCTATCTGCAAAGAACTACGGTCGTGCGGTTTATGAGTGCTTGCGTGGCGGTCTAGACTTCACCAAAGATGACGAGAACATCAACTCTCAGCCTTTCCAGCGCTGGCGCGACAGATTCCTGTTCGTAGCGGACGCTATTCATAAATCTCAGGCAGAAACAGGTGAAATCAAAGGTCACTACCTGAACGTCACTGCCGCAACTTGCGAAGAGATGATGAAGCGGGCCGAATACGCCAAAGAGCTCGAGATGCCCATCGTCATGCACGACTTCTTGACAGGTGGCTTTACTGCCAATACTACTTTGGCTCACTGGTGCCGCGACAACGGCGTCCTGCTGCACATCCACCGAGCAATGCACGCTGTTATCGACCGTCAAAAGAACCACGGTATTCACTTCCGCGTCTTGGCTAAGTGCCTGCGGCTATCCGGCGGTGACCATATTCACACAGGTACCGTTGTCGGTAAGCTAGAAGGTGATAGAGCCGGTACCTTGGGCTTTGTTGACTTACTGCGTGAGAACTACGTCGAGCAAGACAAGTCTCGCGGCGTCTACTTCACTCAAGACTGGGCCTCTATGCCAGGTGTGATGGCAGTTGCCTCCGGTGGTATCCACGTATGGCACATGCCTGCGCTCGTCGAAATCTTCGGCGACGACTCTGTTCTACAGTTCGGTGGTGGTACCTTGGGCCACCCATGGGGCAACGCGCCAGGTGCAACTGCCAACCGGGTTGCACTTGAAGCCTGCGTTCAAGCGCGTAACGAAGGCCGCAACCTGGCTCGCGAAGGTGGCGATATCATCCGCGAGGCTTGTCAGTGGTCGCCAGAACTTGCCGCAGCTTGCGAACTCTGGAAAGAAATCAAGTTCGAGTTCGATACTGTAGACACTATCTAATGGACTATTTTATAGGTAGTGCTCACTCCGTAAGGGTCTTGCCAATAGCCAAGACCCTTCGAGCGAATCCTAAAGTAGCGATATTAGACAAGTAGCGATATTAGACAGCGATATCAGATAGCGGTATCGGGCAGAACGGTTTCGACGATGTCCCTGAGGGACAATGACTAACAAGGCGGATTTATCGGCACACTTTTTTTGATGCCTCCAGTATGGATCTCAAGCGAATTGCGAAAGATACGGCTAAGGTGCTCACCAGCTACCTCACCTATCAAGCCGTTCGCACCGTGTTAGGCCAGCTCAAAGAAACCAATTTACCTCGGCACCACTGGTTCCATGAGTTCTCCAGTCGTGAAAAACTTCAGGACGGCGAAGCTTATATCAAAAGCCTGTTTCAAGAGGCCCCTGACTTAGCGCTAAGGGTTATGACAGTACGCCTGCATGTTGCAGAAGCAGTCTCTGAGTTTTTGCCTGAGATGGTAACTACCCAGATTCAACAGGCCAACATGGAGCATCGCAAGAAGCATCTTGAGAAGATCACACAGATGACCTCAGAAGAGCTAACCGCCAGTGTAGATAAGTCGAGAAGCCCGGAGACTTCTGAGCCTTCTTCTGACTTAGGTCCTAGCGAGTCAGACAAAATTGATCCGCCAGATCCAGCTACCAGCTAATTGATCTAGCTACTTGATGCAGCTACTTAATACAACAGATTGCACTCAATCAGCACCAGCTCAAATTTTCCCCTCAATTCATCCCTCAATTTATCCTAAGAAGAAACCATGAAAACTCTGCCTAAAGAGCGTCGGTACGAAACCCTTTCATACCTACCCCCACTTACCGATCAGCAAATTGAAAAGCAGATCAACTACTGCCTTCAGATGGGCTACATCCCCGCTGTTGAATTCAACGAAACCTCAGAGCCTGAAGCCTACTACTGGACAATGTGGAAACTGCCTTTGTTTGGCGCTAACAACACTCGCTCTGTCTTGGACGAAGTACAAGCTTGCCGCTCTGAATACGGCAACTGCTTCATCCGCGTGGTTGGCTTCGACAACGTCAAGCAGTGCCAAGCCGTCAGCTTCATCGTTCACAAGCCCGGCAGCAACTCTGGCAGCAGCTTCCGCTACTAAAGAACTCTGCTACATCTGAGTTCCATACATTGGGGAGGGGTAGTTGTCTGCTCCTCCCCTATTGTTTGAATTATGATGTGTGTACGTTGAACAAACAAAACTTCGCATGGTTGACGTTACTTCTGCTGTTGCTTCCGCTCGAAACTATCTTCAAGGTATCCAGCACCTTCTAGACAACTCTCTAGAGAACCTTAGGCTAGAAGAAGTTGAACTGACAGAAGATGAAAAGCACTGGCTGATTACTTTGGGTTACGACGTTCCTGGCAAGCCCCAAACTATGTCACAGATGTTCGGACCAAATTCTAACTACCTAAGAGAATACAAACTATTTCGTATCAATTCTGATGATGGTAAAGTCGAAGCTATGAAGATTCGCAACGTATGACTGATGCTGCCTGGCAAATAATCCGTCGATATTCTTCTAAAGGCGTTCTAATTGACACAAACATTCTATTGCTCTATTTCATTGGAGCTTTTAATCGTGAGCGAATCGAACGGTTCAAACGAACAAAGCAGTTCACAGCGCGAGATTACGATCTATTAATTGGTTTCATCAATCAATTTCGAGTGGTTGCTACGACCCCTAATATTTTGACCGAGGTCAACAGTCTAATTAATCAGTTAGGTGAACCAGATCGCTCGAACTGCTACTTACTTTTCGCTAGCGAAGTTGAGTTCTTTCAAGAAACGTACCTTCGCAGTCAGGAAGTCGTCTCTACAGATTGGTCATTTCAAAGATACGGATTGACAGATTGTGGAACTGCAAAGCTCGCGTCGAATCGCTATCTCGTCTTGACGGACGATTTGAAGCTGACTCGTTATCTGAACAGTCTTGGTGTTGACACTCTAAACTTTAACAATTTAAAAGACTAACGATAGGGCACTATTTCTTTAAGAGGATGGAAGAAATGTCTCAGACAGAGCGCTTGGTGATGCTGGCTGAAGATCAGCTAACTGAATATAGTACTGATGCGCGCAAAATTGAGAAGCTGCGGCAGAAGATTGCTTTATCAGTTTCTCCTTCGCAGCAAAAGCAGGTGAAGGCAGAGCTAGAAGCGCAGCTGCATAAGAACTTTTTTGATGACATTTTGCTGGAGCAGCGGCAGGCGGTGGCGCTGCCGTTTTGGGGGATTGCGGGCCTAGGGCTATTGTTCGGAATTTCGTTTACACAGCCAGTGGATTTTGTTGCGACTGGGATAGGGGGTGCGATCGCCATCATCGTCCAAAAACGCGGCTGGAAACTACAGGCCAAAGACCTGGTTGTCCAAGCGCTCACCCAAATCGAAGAGCGTACCCAAGAAGCCAAAGCCGCGCAGTAGTCTGCATGAAAGATATTCGCATTTGCTTTTTTGGAGACTCTTTCGTCACCGGAACGGGTGACCCGACCTATCTAGGCTGGGTGTGCAGAGCCTGCGCCGCGATGACCTCGCCTTACTACCAGCTTACAGCCTACAATCTTGGGATTCGCGGCGACACCAGTGAACAGATAGAAGTCCGCTGGCTGGCAGAAGCAGCAAAAAGGTTTCCTGATGATACTGACAATCGCGTAGTGTTCTCGTTTGGCACGAACGACAACAGAGTGGAAGATGGAATTCGGTTTGTAGAAGGGAAAGATTCTGTACTGTGCGCTCGGCGCATTCTCACTCAAGCTAAGGAAATGTTTCCCGCCTTGCTAATTGGCCCCCCGCCAGTTGCCGACGAGAATATGAACTATCGAGCCGAAGAAGTATCTGAAAGGTACAGCGATCTATGCGCTGAGCTAGAGGTGCCTTATCTAGATGTCTATCGGTCTCTACGCGCAAATGCGCTGTGGATGCAAGAAGTTGCAGCGGTCGATGGCTCACACCCGGCAGCCTCTGGCTACTTAGCCCTATCTCAACTCATTACCCAATGGTCAGCCTGGCAGAGCTGGTTCACTCAAGATTAGCGCTATGACCTACTACATCGCGCCTAGCTTTCTCAACAAGCTGGCTGTCCACATCACCAAGAACTATCTGGACTTGCCTCAAGTGAAGGTGCCTCTGATTCTAGGCATTCACGGTCGAAAGGGAGAAGGTAAAACGTTTCAGTGCGAGCTGGTTTTTGAACGGATGGGTGTGGAGGTTGTCTATATCTCCGGCGGTGAGCTAGAGAGCCCAGATGCAGGCGACCCGGCTAGGTTAGTCCGATTACGCTATCGAGAAGCGGCTGAACTGGTGAGAGTCAGAGGTCGGATGGCCGTTCTGATGATTAACGATCTAGATGCCGGGGCAGGCCGGTTCGACCGGATGACGCAGTACACCGTGAATACGCAGCTAGTAAACAACACGCTGATGAATATCGCGGACAATCCGACTAATGTGCAGTTGCCTGGTAGCTATGATGAAAAGCCGCTGCCGAGAATTCCAATTATTGCCACTGGGAATGATTTCGCTACGCTGTACGCACCGCTAATTCGCGACGGGCGGATGCAGAAATTTTACTGGCAGCCTAGTGAAGCAGACAGGGTAGGAATTGTTGGCGGCATGTTTGCGAATGACGGATTGTCGGCTGCGGATGTCGAGCAGCTAGTGACTCGGTTTAAAGATCAGGCGATTGATTTCTTCGGGGCGGTGCGATCGCAACTCTACGACGAGCAAATCACCCAGTTCATCACATCTGTCGGGATAGAAAACGTTGCCGCAAACGTTGTCAATGCGATCAACAAACCTGCTTTCAATCGTCCCCACTTTACGCTGGGTCGACTGATCGCAGCAGGCGAGACTCTCGTCAAAGAACAAGAACGTGTCCGCACAATGGGCTTAGTCAATGAATACAACCAAGCGCTAACGCCTCGTGACGCTTCCTTGCCATCGCGTCGCTACAGAGAACCTGGCCTTCTATCGCCACCAGCCGCCAACGGACTAAAGCCTTACAGCATTGGCTTACAGAAGAATACAGAATCAGACTCTACTGCTTCAAGCTCTTCTCCGTGGCAAAGACTTAGAGAATCCCGGGCTGCCCGGCTCAACTCAAACGCTGTAAAGTCCACTAAAAACAACAGCTTGAATAGTGTGTCGACACCGCTTTCCTCGGGGATTGAGCGTCAACTGCAAAGGGTACTGTCTGCGGGTGATCGCATTGCCATAGAGCATATTGCTGCAAAAGGCCAAGATCAGCGCCAGCTTCAAACGAACTCGTGGCAGAACTATGCCGCGCTCAACACTAGCGAGCAGTCAGAAGCACGCGATCGCCTCCGGCATTGCCTGGCAGAATTTCCTAGTCACTACATCCGGCTCATCGGCATCAACACTCGCACCAAGCAACGCACGGCAGAGGTGATTGTCCATCGACCTCAGTAGTTTAGTCAGTTCCTTTAATCAGTCTCTTTGGACTGTAAATACTGGCGTAGTCGCAGCAACCCAGCCGTTTGTGCCAGATTTAGCGGCAGCAGAGAAACGCCCTCAAGTCTTGACTGCACCCAGCCATCGCCCCACTGCCACTCGTGAAAGCCATCGATTGCGCCACTTAGGATAAATCGAATGCCATCGGATGAAAGCAACTCAACCTGATGCTCAATCTGCGCAAATTCAAGCTTTACAGAAGGAGAAATTCCTACCGCGCTCTTGAAAGATTGGCCAGCAGTCAGGGGCGCTTTTGAAGTTCCTATCGTTACGCCGTATAGCTGCTGAGGCTGCATCCACTGTCGCAGATTTTCCAATCGAGTTAGGCTCTCGGCAATTTGCTCCGAACTTGCCACAATCTCTATTCGCAAGCTGCTCTGCTGATAAGTTCCAAACATCTTAGTCGCCCTCCGGCTCACCCTAACAAAAATCCCGCAAAACTAACGTCTGCGGGAAGAATCAAACACCTTTTCTTGTTTACCTTCTCTTGCCTATCCTCTAGGCGGTCGCAGCTTGCTCTGGCTTCAAATTCGTCTCAGATGGCAACTCTAGGCAATAGCCAGCACCATAAACCGTCTTTATGTACTGAGGATGTCTGGGATCAGGTTCTAGCTTGGTGCGCAGGTGTCTGATATGAACTCTAATGGTCTCGATATCGTCATTCGGGTCATAGCCCCAGACCTCTTTCAGGATTTCACTAGGGGAGACGGTTTGACCATGTCTCTGTAGCAGGCAGTGAAGCAGCTCAAACTCTAAATGAGTCAGCTTCACAGTTCTATCTAGCCAAATCGCTTCAAATCTCTCTGGAACCAGCGTCAGTGAACCGTAGCTTAAAATTTCGCTGTGCTTTGCGGCCTGCGGAATGCGATCGGTACGCCTTAATAGAGCCCTGACTCTAGCCAGCATCTCTTCGAGCTCAAAAGGTTTGGTTAGATAGTCGTCGGCTCCGGCGTTGAATCCATCTACCTTGTTTTGGGTCTCGCCTAGCGCTGTCAGCATCAGGACCGGAATGTCAGCCGTACGATCATCTCTACGCAATCGCTGGCATACCGTAAACCCGTCTACTTTCGGCAGCATTAAATCGAGCATAATCAAATCGGGGACTAGCTGGACGGCTAGCGCCTGCCCTTTGATTCCGTCGCCTGCTTGAGTAGTATCGTATCCAGCCATCTCTAAGTTGATAGAGACCAGCTCTACGATGGCCGGATCATCATCAATAACAAGTATACGAGGCATATTATGAAGGGTGTTTGATATAGGACAAGGCTACTGATTCTGTCAAGAGCAGGGATCGCCTACTTATCAATCTGCGCTTGAAGCCCATTGGGGTTAGAACCCTCTCTGCATTTATCACTCTCAACGAAAACCTAGAGACTTTATCAAGCCAGTAAGATACTTCCTTCGGAAGATAACATTTCTTTAATCCATATTAAGTGATTGTCACACTACAGACAAACCAGCTTAAGATTTGCTTCAGATTTTGTGGCACGACAAAAGCTAGCTGATGGACAGCGCTTAGGCATCGATCAGACACACTTGAATATTTCTTGTAAAACTCCCCAGGTAGGATTCGAACCTACGACCAATCGATTAACAGTCGACCGCTCTACCACTGAGCTACTGAGGATTGGGAACTCCATAGTACATAAGCTAGTGCCGCTTTGGCAAGGAGCTTTTTGCAGGCTCATTTGCAGCCTGTAGGAACGCGAAACGGTGCTGTCCGTCTCTAATTTTGGGACCGCCCCGATTGATCCACGCCTTGATTTATATTTCTCAGACCATCTTTCTTAGACGATTTTGAATGTCTGGATCGAGACCAGCAATGAAGCGCCCTGAACGCTTCTTTTTTGTTTTTTGGCGGCGCTGAACTCGCTGAGTCACACTGGCGACTTCGTTTTGTAGCTGTAGCGCCGAAATTCCTTCTGCACCGTAGCCAATAACGGTCTGTCTGTGGACGTTGTCCGAGGTGGCGACAATCAAGCGCTGAGTAAACTTGCGAGCGTCGTTGCGAAACTTAGCGCAGGCTCTTTCTATATAGCTATCGGCCGTTTGACCAAAGCCAGTGTAGTGTACCGATAGGTGCGCAGTGATGGGATCTCGTGAGGCTGGCGTGCGCTGCTCGTAGGCATCGAATACGGCCCAGGTTTCGTAGTCTTGATAAGCGCTGTAGTTAGCAAGCGCTGTAATGAGGTTTTCCCTAGCAGTGTCTAACCCCTGCAGTTCTTTGGTCTGTGAGAGGTTATCCCACGCGCCAATGATGTTGTAGCCGTCCACTAATAAGATCGCTTGAGTAGAGTTGCGCACCATAAGAAGAACTGACGTAGAGTGTTCATTCTCTTAATGTTAAGTGATGACACCCCGCAATTGTGTTCGTAGCGCTACGGCTCTTGAAGTTTTCGTTTGAGCCTTTGAGGATCGCCGCTGTCGCTAACGGCGCCCTTTTCTAACAAAAAGGCGCGATCGCAATAGTCCAGTTCAGCTAGTCGATGGGTCACCCACAGCGCTGTTAGCCCCCTGCTTTTGACCAGTGATCGCACCTGTCTAACCAGATCGAGCTGACTATCAGGATCAAGCAGAGCAGTCGGCTCGTCTAGCAATAGAATTTCGCAGTGCTGAGCAATGGCTCCGGCGATCGCCACTCGCTGCTTTTGCCCTCCGCTAAGGGCGTAGATCGGCCGTCGCTGAAGCGGCAGCAAGTTCACCGCTATCAGCGCTTCTTCTACACGCTGCCGAACTTGCTCAATCGTGAGCTTTTCTCTTACCAAGCCAAAGGCAACGTCTGCGCCTACTGTCGGCATCACCAGCTGGTGATCTGGATTTTGGAATACAAAGCCTACCGGACCAGCCGTTTCGATACTGCCGTTTTGGCGAGAGAGCAGCCCGGCAATCAGTCTTAGCAAGGTTGATTTGCCGCTGCCGTTGTTGCCTAGTAGCATGCAAAATTCTCCAGGCGCAACGTCTAGCGAGCATTCCTCTAGTACAGTTACGCCCGAGGGCCAGTTAAAGCTGACATGATCAACTGCGATCACAGAACTACCCACCTAGACAACCCATCTAGACTACTCACCTAGACTACTCGCCCGCTAGCGCAAAGAACCCAGGAGCCCGGCCCGATGCCCCCGCGCTACCTGATTTTTCGTAAACCTGCACAGCGGCTAGTTCGCTAACTGCGATCGCAATCTTCTTGTCAGTGACCTTGTCACAGGTCAGCTCTAGCGTTACCGGATCGCCAGATGAAAGCGCCGAGAGTACTTCCTGGTAAGCCGCCTCAGCAGCTTCCTTGTCCTGCTTTTGTACAGTCAATGGGAGGGCAGTGTGCTTCAGCGCAAGTTCAACGATATACATACAGTTAATTATGGTCAGATTCTGTTAAGTCCGCCCTCTAGTATAGCTATCGTGCGCCTGCGCTTCTGGGCGCGCCAGAGCTTTATATCTTATTTAGAAGATTTTTGAGGAAAGTGATCCTATAATAATGAGAACAAGGGTAAAGATTAGTAAACGACCTTTATATTCTTGTTACCTTAGTGGTAGCTACTAGAGCGGCAATCGCAAAGGTGGTGGCTACTAGGCGTATCGCCATAGGTTGAGATCTTTACTCTGTCTTATATAGATGATCCAAATAGGAGATCTTTTTCATGACCATAGCAATGGGACAAGCGCCCGCAGCCAGAGGACGGTTTGACGTCGTCGACGACTGGCTAAAGCGCGACCGATTTGTCTTTGTTGGGTGGTCCGGTTTGCTGCTATTCCCCTGCGCCTTCATGGCGATTGGCGGATGGATGACCGGAACTACCTTCGTCACCTCGTGGTACACCCACGGGTTGGCAAGTTCATACCTAGAAGGCTGCAACTTCCTAACGGTTGCCGTTTCTACGCCTGC
>JBCCOH010000071.1:0-27803 GCA_039111275.1 Cyanobacteria bacterium P01_D01_bin.1
CAAGAACTGCAAGATATCCCTCAGCAGACCGATCACGAGCTGCGCTTGTTCGATGCTGACGGTAACGAGCTAGCGGCCAACAACGATGGCGCGGCCCCTGGTGAAGAGTTCTCCCGCGACCCGTTCATCGAGTTCACGGCTGAAACCGCAGGCACCTATTACGTGGGCGTCAGTCAGCTAGGCAACCGCAACTACGACCCCTTCGTACAGGTCAGCGGTACCGGCTGGACCTTCCCAGAGGTGGGCGTCTTCAACGGGCTCTATGACCTCACCGCCACCCTCACCGACGGCAACGGTGGCGGTCCTACCCCCGGCAACGACACCCTCACCGGCACCGCCGACGCCGACACCCTCTTCGGCGACCTCGGTAACGACGTTATCACTGGCGGCGATGGTGACGACATTCTCCGCGGCGACCTCAACAAACGCAGCCCGCAGAACAACATCGACGGCGGCGACGACATCATCTTTGGTGGTGAAGGCAACGACCGCATCGGCGGCAAGTCCGGCAACGATATCCTCAGCGGCGACGCAGGCGATGACCTGATCTACGGTGACGCAGGCGATGACATCATCATGGGTGTGACTGGCAACGACACCCTAATTGGTGACAACTTCTCCGGTGGTACGGGCAGCGATTTGTTCGTCTTTGGCAACGGCGATGGCACCGACACCATCCTCGACTTCCAGGTGAACATTGACCGCATTGGCTTGGTCGCAGGTGAATTAACCTTCGCCGATCTAACGATTACGCAAGATGGCAGCAACACCTTGTTGGGTGTGGCTAGCAGTGGTGAAACGCTAGCGATTCTCAACGGCGTGCAAGCCTCAGCTTTGACGGAAAGCAGCTTTGAGACAGTTGCTGATGTCTCGACCATAGAAGAGGCTATAGCTTTAATCTAACTCTACAAACCTAGCCGCTGTGGGTTGTCATGCGGCGGCTAGGTTCTTATTTGGGATCTGCTGGGAGCGCATCTAACCACACTTGCAAATCTGCCAGACCGTCAAAATCTAACAGCGCTTCGCCCAATCTTTCCAGGTCTTCTAGTGGCAAGACTTCAATGCGATCAAGCACCGTCTGAGGCAGCTCTCCACATCGGCGAGTGAGTAGACGCAAAGTGAGCGATCGCTCTCCCTGCTCTATGCCCTGCTCTATTCCTTGCTCTATACCCTCTGCCTTAATTTCTCGATATGCCCGCGATTCTTGTATCGAGATGTCTAGCATTTGATCGATCTCCCTTCGGCTTTTTTCTGTATAGCGGTACATCATAATTGTAGACACTATTCCGATTAGCGTCTCGCTTGAAAACGACGGCACTTCAGATGCATTTCTCCCTAGCAAGTACCGTGCTTCTATCGCTGCTTGCTCGCGCCCTAGCGTAGTGAGCTGCATTAGTGATAGCGGCACCGGCAACTGTCGAATGTCACCTAGCTCATCGAGATATATCCGATGTACCTGCTCGCTATTCAGGAGGCAAAGGTAAGGATAAACATCATTTTGCTCAGTCCGCTGCGAGGGATAAATAACGACAATTTGCCAATTGCTGAAGCGATCACGGTTCCGGTAGAAGTACAAAAATGCTTCGGCAAACACTCGTTCGTAAAAGCGGGGGTCTTTTTGAAATTGCACCTCGCAAAAGTAGACAGCGCTAGGCGTTCCTGTATCGGGTGGTAAAAAGACGCCGTCCATCTCAAAGCGCGGCTCTTTGACCGTGACCGAATTGAAGCTGTAGTCAGCAGCGTTGTCGGGCGCGGTTGGCAGCAGGTCAAACAGCAGCTGAGGATACTGTTGAAACAATTGGTAGAAGATAGAGTCTCGGCGCATTGTGACCTAAACGTTCGGCTGTAGCCTATACTCTCATCTATCCGCCAGACGGTGAGTTGTCTGGATCAAAGCCGAGTGATCGCATCCTAGGTAGTACATCATGAGCTTAGAGTCTATCGCCCTAATTGGTGTTCTTACCCTCCTTACACTTGTTCTAGGAAGTGACCTCTTTCTCCTGTTTATCGGTCGCCCTGCGCTTGAAGCGGTTTATCTTGAATTTTTTAATAGTCAAGCGTACTGGACGATGACCTGGCGGCTAGGTTCAGTGCTGTTTTTTCTTTGTTTGGGCGCTATCACTCTAAACCTTACGCCTGCTACCCGCATAGAAGCTTATCTTTTGAGAATTGGTTTGGGGAGTCTGCTTTTCTATCTTTTGCTGTTTTTGGTTAGCTCGCTGCCAGTCAGCTATCCACTGACAGCAGGGCTTCGCGATCGCATACTCGAATCTGCCAACTCGGATACTCCGGTCACTTCGTGGTACAAAACTTGGACATTGTTGCTGTGGCCACGCGCTATGGCTGCGCTGGTTTCATTCTGGTCTTTCTTGCACTATGCCATGAATCCCAAAATATAGTCTCTGAAGCTCCATGCGCGCTAGTACCGAATGCAGAAGACCCGCGCACCAGAGCACAGCTCATACAGGTGGGAAAAAATCTAGAATTCTAAAAGGCGCAACTATCAGAACCAGACTATTCGATCAGGACGTGCAGTCTTTTCTATCCGAATATCCGACTGGGACTGTAGTTGAAACTGGCTGCGGCTTAAACACTCGATTCGAGCGATTAGATAACGGCCAAGCACAGTGGTTTGACCTCGATTTACCTGATTCTCTCGCACTGCGACGACAGTTCTTTCAAGATCAGCCACGGCGTACTATGCTCGAAGCTAGCATTTTAGAAACAGACTGAAGCCTGATATTGCCTTTGTTTTACGCTTCCTCCCACAGGGTGCGGATTTTTCCTGGCATGAAATCTGCAATCTCTGCGACTTTTTCTGCTGATAGTTCGTCCTTCGTTGCACTAAAAACGGCTGAAACAACCGTTTCCGGGGGTGTTCTCTCGGCATTTGAGTCTGTTGTTTGAGGCACTCCCCCTTCTTTGTCTACACGAAAGAGAAATGTATCGTCGTCAAACTTTAGCTTTGGCCGCACCTGACTTAGAAAGCGAACAATCGGATTAGAATCTTTCCATAAGTCGGCGACCTCCTCCTGTCCAGTTTTATTAGCAGCACTAATCTCCGTATGTAATTCCTCCTTGACCTCTTCTACTGCTTCTGTTGTCATTAGATCTCGCATCGTGCGAAAGACAATCTCTGTAATGTCGCGAGCTTCATACAGACTAGAAACATTGCCCTTTTTCATCACTTTCTCCAAGAAGTCTGTATCCTGAGCTGAAATTTCAGCATTGGCGCTAGCTTCTTGATTTGTCGAATTTTCAGTTGTTGTCATGACTTTAACTGGGATTGAATTGGCTGATAGATCAAACGTAAAAAAGATGTTTTATATGGCACTTATTTTATATGGCACTTATATAGTCTGCCTTTTCTGCTATTGTTCGCTTTTTCTGCGAGTATGCTTCAAGGAAACGCATACGTCTTGGACGACGAGGTCTACAAATGAGGTCTACAAATTATGAAAAGCTTGAGAGCAGTTCCCCGCTCTCAAGCTGGCGACTTAGAAACTAACTGACTAAACGGCCACTAGCTCATTTTCAAGCTCGCTGCTGTACGCGCCTTGACTAGCTAGGCTGTTACATTTGGCCCGATGTAGTGCTTTCCGCTGAGCTTCGGCAACGTTGCCCTCATTTCCTCTCCAGTGTTCCAAAGCAGGCTGCTGAATAGCTCGCGCATAGGAGAACGTGACCGGCCAGGGACAGCGATCGCCAAACCGCTGATTCATCTCGTTTAGATGAGCCGAAGAATCTTCTTGACTCTGGCCGCCCGAGAGAAAAGCAATCCCTGCCACAGCAGCAGGCACGTTCTTCAACAAGCACCGAATTGTAGCCTCAGCGACCGCCGCCACACTTACGCTTTCGCCCGACTCTTTACCAGGGACGACCATACTTGGTTTCAAAATCATCTGATCGTAAGCAACTCCTTGCCTGTAGAGCTGATGAAAAACAGCATGGAGCGTTTCATCTGTAACCTGATAGCACCGCTCAAAAGAGTGAGCGCCGTCAATTAGAACCTCCGGTTCTACAATCGGCACTAATCCGCCAGCCTGACAGATCGCCGCATATCGAGCCAAAGCGTGCGCATTAGCCTCAATGCAGGCGAAGCTGGGTAACCCGTTTCCAATCGTAATTACCGCTCGCCACTTAGCAAATCTTGCACCCATTTTGTAATATTCGGCAACGCGATCGACTAATCCATCTAATCCTTCGGTCACTTTCTCGCCGGGATGACCTGCAAAGTCTCTAGCGCCTGTATCTACCTTGATTCCTGGCAGTAGGCCCGCATCTGCAATCACCTGCAGCAGTGGAGTGCCTGATTTAGTCGATTGGCGGATAGTCTCATCGTAAAGAATAGGCCCGCTAACATACTGTGACAGACCCGGCGTAGTTAGGAGTAGTTCTCTGTAGTCTCGGCGATATTCTTCTGTAGTTGGAATGCCTAAAGCGTCAAAACGCCTGTTACAAGTCCCATTGCTTTCATCCATCGCTAGAATGCCTTTTCCGCCTGAAACCATTGCTATTGCGTTAGTTCTTAGCTCATTTTCGTAAGACGTCATAATTATTTTCTCAACGACTGTAATCGCCGACAGGCTCAACGGATCAATTCTATGAATTTCTGGTTGAGACTCGCACGGCTTTTCTTATTGACATATAATCTCAATAATTGCGAACGTTGTCAACTCTAAAGAGAGAAAAACGAGAGAGAGAGTAAAGATGAGAAAACAAAAGTCAAAAATCTCCCTTTCGATGAGGTAATTGTTATGAATGCCAGTGCTCAAGCGCTATCTATTAGTCTTGTGAGCAAGATTGCTAATATTTCAGCAATCTTTCAAGCTCAGTTTCCGTCGGCGTTAGTAGACTTTAGCCCTTGGGTTTTAGATGAAAACACGCAGCGACAGTTCGATTCCAATTCAGTTGATATTGCGTTTTCTTTTTTAGGGTGGCAGCCCTGTTTGAGCTGTGGCTGCATTTTGTTACAGGTATATTTTTCTGGCGATATTCAAGCTAGCAGCCGTACGCTGAGCCGCATTAAGCTGACTGGCCATGATAGTAGAGGTCAGCACTGGCGGTTTTCTACTCGTGCAAACTGGCAGTTCTCGGGTTCTTGTATCCCTTCACAAGAGGGACAGCAACAGCTCAAATCGGTCATATCTCAGCTCCATACGCTCTTCGGCCAGACAGCGCCTTTGTCACTTTGATTTTGTCGTTCCTATCCCTATCAAGTACCCTCAAGCACAGAATTGTTATGGTAAACCGACTGCTTGGCTTATGGTTTGGTCCTCTACTGTTTTTGTCCGTCACGACTACGTTCTGTTGGATGCTTTCGACAGGACAGAACACGCTTTAGCCTAGTAGACCTAGCAGGTACTAAACCTAACGGAGAATAGCAAACCATGACGATTGTTTGGGTGTGGTTTTGCTCTGTAGCTTCTGCTGTCGTGTAGGTTCAGAAAATCCTGAGTCGAAAGCAAGAAAGCCTACTGCTGAAAACAACAGTAGGCATCATGTCTCGAGAGAGAGGTTGTCACAATCAGCTAGCCCATTGAAGATTCTATGAATAGTGAGCTAACTGACTGAAAGTTTAGGAAAGTTAAGAGGCCGCAGCTTTGGCCTCAGTTGTTTTTTGTGCGGCGGGTTCTGTCTTAGAGCCAGCAGTCGCTGTACTGGTGACAGGTGGCTGATAGTTCACATCGAGCGCTTCTGTAACCCGGTTGAAGTCAAAGCCCATTGCCCGTAGAGCGTGCCAAAGATGACCTTGCAGCATGAAGAATGCAAGGAAGAAGTGGGCGTTTGCTAACCAGCAGCGAGCGGTATGAACACCCGGCGGCAGGCTGACCGTATCCGCAAAGTAAGGAGTAACGCCTAGCTTGATTGCTAGGGGCGCACCGTAGAACTCAGTTGGATAGGCAAGCGTATTAACCGCGCAGAAGTAAGCGGCAACAAATCCGGCTAGGGCAATACCGCCCAGCGAATAAGATAAAATCGCTTCACCTGAGAAAATCAGTACGTTCTTCGCCCACTTCAGTGGCGGCACAAGAATATGCCAGATTCCACCGAGAATCAGTAAAGTCCCTACGTAAACGTGGCCACCTACCAAATCTTCTAGACTGTTAACGCTAGCAAAGTGAAACTGGTAGCTATAGATGATTGCCGGATCGAGGGTGACGTCGGTAACGGTTCTGACTTCACCAATCGTAGAGTCGTACAGGCCGCCCCACTGAGTCGCCTTGGCAACCAGTGCTAGTGCGCCAGCACCGAGAAACAACAGATGATGACCTAGAATTAGGCCAACTTTAGCAGGATCGTCCCAGTCAAAGTAGAAGTTTTTCGCTGGGCCATTTGCGTTTTCGAGGCTTTCTCTGTTGCCTCTAACGGTATGAAAGAGTGCGCCTGCACCTAGCACGGCTGACGAGATTAGGTGAACCGAGCCAATGACGAAGTACGGATAGGTATCGATCACTTCACCACCGCTACCAACGCCAAGTCCTAGCGTGGCTAGATGCGGTAGCAAAATCAGCCCCTGAGAGCCCATTGGCAAACTAGGATCAAACTGCGAGAGTTCAAACAGGGTGAAGGCACCTGCCCAGAACGTAATCAAAGCGGCCTGGGCAACATGTGCCGCAATAAATAGGCCAGGATCATTAGCAAAACGGGCATTACCTGCCCACCAATCGTATCTCACGGTTGGTTTTCCATACGCTTGCATAGCTGCAAAGCCTCATAGATATTTTATGAACAGTTTTTATGCGATAGACGAATCACTCTGCCACTTTTGACTATCTCGAACAGGCTCCTGTTAGAAGAAGCTGAAGCGAATAGGCCAAAGCGTTTGAAAAGGATTTGAACTTTTTGGTGGAGTGCGATCGCCAGCAGGATAGAAGATCAACGGCGTAAAGTAAGACGACTGTTGCTCTATGCACTGCTATTGCATTGACACGGGCAAACTTGCCTGTGCTCCACCCAACCTTATGCCACATCTTTTCTAATGACAATAGGTCTTGATAATATTTTTTGAGCGTAATCGCAATTCTAGCTACGAAATAATATTTGCAATCCCCATAGAATCAAGGCTTAAGCCCTCTTTAGACTATCAACCCTTTCGAATTCATTATTGATAACACTTCTTAATTATAGAGGCATTGTTCTATACTTTAGTGCGATCTAATCGAGAGTGGTATTCAACGACATGCACGATCACAATTTGCTTTGGCTATCGGTTAGCCCACGGTTAAAGGGCTTCGACCGACGGTTGCTATCGCAGCTGGCAAAAACCGCCCCTGTTAGAAAGTGGGAATATATCCAAACGGTGGATGAGCCCTGCTGTCTTGATTCTATAGTGGAGGCCCTGCATGAGTATGTATGCGATCGCGCCAATCTAGAGCGGCGTTCTGGCAATCCCAACTACAAAGTGCATCTACTGGGCCACGGCGTCAGTGGCGTGGTGGCGCTAATGTATGCTCGCTGCTATCCAGAGAGAGTCGCATCTTTGAGCCTTTTATCAGTCAATGCCAAGCCTGCTGTGAACTGGCAGGCCCACTACTACGCCATAAGACAGCTCCTACCCTGTAGCCGGGATATGGTCTTGGCCCAGATGACTCGGTTGCTATTTGGCCAGCAGCCTAGGCGACTATCTAAGCCATTGGCTGAGCTGCTATCTGCTGACCTAGATAGTGCTATCTCTTTGCATTCACTGGCGCACGATATCGAAATCCCAACGGATGCGACAGCAGTGCCATTGCTGGTATGTAATGGCGAGCAAGATCCAATTGTGCAGGCACAAGAGGCAGATTCTTGGCAGCACTGGATGAAACCGGGTGATTGCCTATGGCAATGCCCAAACGGCCATCACTTTTTTCAGTTTCACCACGCTAAGGCAGTGGCTGAAGCCATTTTAGAGCACGTTCACCACGCTGAGACGATGGCTCGGAGTGCTGATTCTGACCAAACCGTTAAAAGCAGTGCCCATCCGCAAGCCCACAGCGCTGTCGAAGCAACTGCTCAATAATTGAGCAATCCAGTCTTGACAGTAGTTATCAACTAGAGATATAAGTATTTTTGATGATAACTAGTCTCATCAAAAATATAGCCGTAGCTTACGTACTCCTCAACATAGACTCAACCTCAACATAGACTCAACATAGAGGCTCACTGGAATGTCATCGGGTATCACTGTTTTATGTACAGATTCATGTACAGACCGCTGGCAGGTCTATCATCGTCTGCAAGCGTTGGATATTGATTGTAAGTGCAGTAGCTTTCAGCCTTTGCAAGTCACGTTGCGATCGCCCACAGAAGCACTTCAGCTATGGAGCATTGTCAGGCGCATTTCAGAACCTCGGCAGGTTCTGATCGATTCACTTCAGCAAAGCTGGAGAGCACCCTTTATTAGAAAATGACTATGTCAGGTAATCAGCAGACAACAAGTCAATCTCTGTTTCTCAAAGTTTTCTAACCCTCCTAACAAGTCTGTCCTTCTCGACACATAGGCCAGACTTTTTCTGTTGCTTTGAGGCTTCGTCTCTATGACAACCAAACATTAGGTCATAACAGCTAAACATTAGGTCGCAAAATAGACCGCAGCGCATCTGGGAGATGCTGGCGTTGGTGCTTCTTTAATTTTGTTTTTCTGGTTTGTAGATACATCTGGTTTGTAGATACAATCGGCTCTAAAGCCAATCGAATAACTTTCACTGTGAGAAAACCATGAAACATCTCTTAAGCTCCGGCATGATTGGAATGGCCGGTACCGCAGCCTTGAATGCCTACACAGCGACCGTACTGCAAAAACCAGCTGCACTACTTTTCTCTGCCGATTGGTGGACCCAGTGGTTTCCTTGCTACATGGTTTGGCTTGTCTTTTTAACTATCGGCGGTACCAACTGGATAAAGACGCATCTACTTTCGTAGGCACATGCAGTCTGTTTTCAACGGAAAAATCAGCTTGGCGCAGTAAAGATAATGCGTCCAGTCATGTTATGTTCTATTATTTAATGAGAATGAATCTCGATATCTTACTCTGAACTCCGACTAAATACCGATTCATGCCAAAATCTCCTCTCTACAGCAACGATCTAACGCTGAGCGCCCGTGCAAAAACGATCCCTTACGCTGCTGATTGTCCAGCATCTCAAGCAGAGCCTAGGGACATCAACTACGGGTTCAAAAATCTTAAGATCAAACCTTCACTGATTGAAACCATCCCAGAGCTAGCGGATGATGCCAGTCTTAAAGCTGTTGTCGCAGCCATAAACAAAAGAGAAAGCTGCTTTTTCACAATAGGATGCTCTAACGAACTCATTCAAACTGACCAGGGGTATCATCGCCAGGGCTATCTTGAATTTGCTTGGAACTGCGCTAGCTGCATACAAGATGCGATCAACTATTTTTCGCTCTACTTCCATTTCAATAAGTCCTTACTCGTCAAAGGGTTCAACCAACCCGTCTATCTAAAATGGCTAATTCAAGAAGCAGCCTTTTCAGATGTAGAAGTTCACGGCTTCTCTTGTTCTATCTATATTCGAACCAAATCGCTTTCTTCTCCAGAACAGGCTAGCCAAGCTTGGCAGCTATCGCTGCGAATGATCGATACCTATCTATCAACTGTCGAAACCCTTCAGGCAAGGCCAATCTACACGCCCTTATCAGAATGTTCAAGCGGGCTATAGTTTGTTAGATATACGCTAGAGTAAGAAAAGTAGTGGCTGAGATCTGCTGTCAAAGCACCAAAAGTAAAGGATTGTTTTATGTTGGCAGGCGCAAAACTTCATCAACTTGGTTAGCAAAACACCGTAGAGCTTGCGGCAAAGTGTCCCCCCCAACCGCCGCGCAAAGATAATCGCCCATGAGTAGAGTACTGCCCAACTCATGGGTGATTTAACTCTTCTTTCTACCTGCCGAGCATGTGTCTGGTCATACTTGGTCGTCACACTTATTGGCAATGCTGTCAGACCATCCTCATTTTTCTACTGAGACAATAAAACAACCCTACACTTCCTTTGTTGGCAGTGGCGTGACTACCTCGGACGAGAGCATAGGGAAGAGTACAAACCCCTACAGCATTAGCTTCTGGGAGGGGTGGTGGGCCTCGGTGTGTATGCTCAACGAGTACACGTAGAAGCTATTAGACGCATGCATCAAACGTGCAGTCGCAGGAACAATTAAGTCACAGACAACTGTGCTGCCTACTCACGAGTGCCCGGAAAAATTAATTGTGCCGTAAACGTCATTGTTATCGGTCCGTAGTTCTGCTGAGCCAGAAGCAGTATTGTGGCGAAATATCGGCTGCCTGCCGAGTGCTAGCACATGAGGTGTGGCTAGCCGAGCAGTCTTTGTTGAGCTTCCTGGCTGAGTGTCTGGAAAGATGAAAATCGCGCCGCCTTTTCCTTGCGCAGCGGCGGCGACTGAAGGATTAGTGCTCTCGGAGACTGTGATGTCTTCGGATAGCGGATTAGCGGCTAGAGCAGCATTGTTTTCAAATCGCGTGTGGTTCAAAATTAGGTGACCGGAGCGAACAAAGATTGCGCCGCCAAAGCCGCCGCCGTCACCGCCCGTACCCAGGGTGCCATCACCACCGCCAAAGCCGCCTGCGCCGCCTGTGCCCGCTTGCCGAATGCCACCTGCGCCGCCAAAACCGCCCGCGCCGCCGCCGCCGCCAAAGCCACCATTGCCGCCATTGCCGCCGTTGCCACCGTTGGCAGTTTCTGCGATCGCATTCCCGCCATTTCCCCCATTCCCCGCATTGCCGTAGCCACCAAAGCCACCGCCACCGCCAAAGGCAATGGTCCCTACGCTGCCGTCCTGTTCCCAGCGCCCAAAACTACCAAAAATACCTGTGCCACCGTCACCGCCATCCCCGCCGTTACCACCGCTGCCGCCGTTAGCACCTGCGTTGCCACCATTCCCACCATTGCCACCATTGGCAAAGCCACCAAAGCCACCGCCGCCACCAAAAACGATGCTGCCGATACCGTTAATGCCAACGCCATTGACCCCGGCGATCGCACCGCGATTCACCTTGAATTTCCTTAGTCTTGCACTTTCGTTTTCAACCTGAAGATCTGGCAGATTAACGCCCGAAGCATCCCGAGGCAGATCGGCTAGACTCACACCGTTGATGCCACTAACCGCCCCTCGGTTTACGTTAAACCGAGTCTTTTGATTCTGGGTTTGTCTTTTAGAAACCCGGTCTTGTTGTAGCTGTCGCCGACTGCCACTGCCCCCAATAGCCTGATTATCTAGAAAGTTGACACGGACTAAGCGAACTGTGCCCTGATTAATTAGGAGAGCGCCGCCCATACCAGCACTGCCGCCACCTCCATCGATTCCAGCCTCACCTTGAGCTAGGCCATTTGCCAAGGTCAGATCGCGAATAGTGATATCTCCCTCATCAATCTGAAAAATACGATGATGGTTTTCACCGCTGATAGTGAGCTGACCGTTGCCCGCTAAGGTTTGGGAGGTGGTCAGCGGCGGCAGTGGGCTTTGCAGGGCGATCGCACCTTCTACCCCACTCAAATCAATCAGGTCATCATCAGAATCCGCATTCGCCTGATCAATCGCCCAGCGCAAAGAGCCAACGCCTGCATCTGCGGTAGTCGTGACTTTAAGTGGCTTTAGAATGCGAGAAACTGTAGGCTGGCTAATCGCCTGCTCTGAACTGTTTCTTGTTGCTAGTGCTGTAGCCGGAGCAAGCCATCCCAGCCAGACCCATCCCAGCAAACAGCTTAAAACAACAATAGACAGAACAACAGTCCATCGACTATAGAGGTTGTTCATAGGATTAATTTCGCAACCTAGAATTGATTAAACACAGTCACCATCAGCCCCAGCGCACAGAGCACCGCGCCTAAGCCCAACATCTCTACTTTCAGACTAGTCGGCCTAGGACTTGGCTGCAGCCAAAATCCTAGCAGGCGTGTGACTAGCGGCATGACCGCCCAGGTCAAAAGAGAAGAGGTGATAATGTTGTTCACAATCATAGAAGTCGGCAGCGACCAAGACTGCATTAGGCCCAAAGCAGCAAACAGCGCCGACTGAATCATCACAGTCGGATACAGCGCTAGAATAACGGCTGCGTTTTGTTTCCAGGCAGGCGGGCCGAATCCCACTTGTTCTGTGCCCGTCCGGCTAGAGAACCAGCCTTCGAGCCCGGTTGCAAAAGAAATGAACTGATAAGAGGATACGGCGCTGCCGCCAGATTTGATCATGGCTTCGCGATCGCGCGACTTCATCCACTTGTTCAACAGCTCCGGCGAATCAAAATGAACAATCGAATACCACTTCATCGGCTGACCGGGCCGTGTCCCCCTGACTGGCGCACACAAATCCGTACGAATATGACCCTTGAAGCGTTTGGCCTTGCGCGTTAGCTTGGCATGCCACCAGCGAAAAGCTAGCCCCTCACCGCTAGGAACCGTATGCTCTATCACCAGGCTAGCCGCCGCTAGCGTAACTGCATCAGGGCCAGCCATTAGTTCTGATTGCGCTGTGAGTAAGACTGAGAGCTGTTGCGCTGGTTCGATTGTGAGTATTGGTTGGACTGCGATCGCTGGTTGGATTGAGAGTACTGACTAGCCTGCGACTGTCCGCTAGCCTGCGACTGCCGATTGCCCAGATAACGGCTTTCTGTAGGCGTAGGAATAGAAGAGTTAGAAGAAGCACTGCTCTGTTGCGATAGAGGACTCTGCCCTTGGGTCGCTGCCACTACCTTGAGATCAAGAAACGTTTCTTGTATCCAACCTTCAGCGTAAGGCGGATTATCGAAGCGAACGTGATTCCAAATCAGGCTTTGATTGTCGCTGACCTGCTCTAAAACCGTGACCGCATCGCCATTGACGCCATAGCCTGCTTTACCTTTCTCAGCAGTCGGCTGAAGGTAGACAGCAATTTTGGCATCGGGCTCTGGTGCAGTCAGAATAGCCGGTTGATCAATTGCCTGATTGCTAGAAAAATCAGCCGCCCAGCTAAAGGCAGGCACAGCCAAAACAAAATAGAAGAGAACGGTTAGAAGTAAAACAGCGTCCGTCAGCCGCTGGGATAGTCGCCTGTTCATAGGTTTGCGGAAAATATTTCTGCTGTATACGGTATGCATAGATAAAATAATAGTGCCTCTACGCAAATTCGGCTGACTTTCCTCACATCGTGATGCCACCTTCTGATGACAGGCTGATAGCATCTTCAATAACACTATTTCTCCCTGAGCAATTCCTGTGACCCCATCGACGCTACGTTCATCGACGCTACATTCATCGAAGCTCCCTTCGCGGCCTCGCATTCAACGCCGAAAATCTCTCTCCGAACAGGTTTATTCCGCTCTGCGCGTCGGAATTCTAAAGGGTGAGTTCGCGCCGGGCAGTCGTTTGATTGAAACTCAGCTCACCGACTGGTTTCAGGTGAGCCGGACTCCCTTGCGCGAGGCCCTGCGTCAGCTGCAAAAAGAAGGATTAGTCACCGCCGACACCAGCGGGCTACAGGTGACGACGCTGTCTGCTGTGGATGCAATGGAGCTGTACGACTGCCGCCTGGTATTAGAAAAACTAGCGGTGGCCGGAGCCTGCGAACAGGCTAGCCCAGCGCAGCTCGACGCCTTAGAAAAGTGCGTCGTTCAAGCGGAAGCGAGAGAAACGCAGGCCAACGATGAGGAAACGCAGCTACAGCTACTGGATCTGGACTATCAGTTTCACCATTTGATTGCCGAAAGCTCTGGTAATCGACGGCTGGTTTCATTGCTCGATCAGCTGTTTGACTCGATGGCACTGCTGCGCGTGCAGACGCTGCTGAAAAATCCGTCAGTGCTAAATATTAAGCTAGAGCATCGTCAGGTGTATGAGGCGATTGCCCAAAAAGATGCGGATAGTGCGATCGCCTATATTCAAATCCACCTCATAGCCAGCAAAGCCAGAGTCGTCAAAGAGATCCAAAGCCCATAGGCTCAGCCTGCTATTCGTTAATAGACCTGTTCCCCATTAACGCTGAGCTTCCTGTTAGCGCTGAGCAGCTGGCTACCTATTAAGACAGATTCTCTACAAATTTCCTCAAATACGCGTGAAAAAATATGATTTCCTAGCTAATATGGTATCGAAATATACAGTTTTTATCTAGGATAGACCGTGCAGAATAAGTTTCAGTCCCCTTCGTCCTCCGATCAGAATCGGTCCACGCTTGGTAAGTCAATCCAGACTCTGTGGAAAGCCACGCTTGGCTTCATGGTGCACCGCCCTCAGCCATCTACCCCGTCACCTACGACAAAGCCGCAAGATCGCTACAGCGCCAAAGCTAATCTCTATGCCTATCTGCCAGACAGCGAAGAGCAGCGGGACTGGCTAGAGCGGTCCTACAAGGGCCAATAGAAAAGGCCAGTAGTCCTGTACTCACCATTCGTTAGCCCTCCGAACTCGCACGTTCGGAGGTCTTTCTATTAAGCGCAAAAATGTAGCTTCTGACACAACTGCTTACCTTTCTCTTGTATACAGTATGCAAAATGAGTTATATGTGTTCGGTAGGTCGCAAGTCGTCTTGATTTGAAACGACCGTATCGAAACAAACATATCTCTCAGGCTAGACAGTTTTAGATAAGACAGTCCATTCCCTGGAGAATTTTCATGAGTCAGACTAACGTAGAGCTTCAGCCCAAGCCGCCTAGCCCGCCGCCTTCCCCGCCGCCTTATTCAGGCTGGCAGGCGTCGGTTGCTAACTATTTTCAGTTCGAGCAGTATCGAACCGATTTCCGCACAGAAATCTTGGCTGGTCTGACTACCTTTATGACGATGGCCTACATCTTGGTAGTGCATCCGCTGATTATGTCGGATGCGGTATTTCTCCAAGAATCAGGCGATCTGTTTCGAGAATTAGTCGTCGTCACAGGCGTTACTGCGGCCATCGGTACGTTGGTGATGGGGATCTATGCCAAGTATCCGTTTGTGCTCGCACCCGGTATGGGGACAAATGCCTTTTTTGCCTACTCTGTTGTATTGGGCTTGGGCATTGACTGGCGTACGGCGATGGCCTGCGTTCTGCTCGAAGGCGTTATCTTCATCGCGCTGACCGTGACCGACGTTCGCCGCCATCTGATTGCGGCGGTTCCTAGCTGTATCAAAGCGTCTACTACAGTGGGTATCGGCATGTTTTTAGCCTATATCGGCCTCAGTGGCGATACGGCAATTGGGGGCGCGGGCTTGATTGTGGCAAACGAAGTTACCAAAACAGCGTTCGGCAGCTTCACAGAGCCCGCGACTTTGCTGGCGACTTTTGGGATTCTGCTCTCGTCATTCTTCATCATCAGACGCATTAAGGGCGCACTGCTGTGGGGTATTGGCGGCACCGCTATTTTGGGCTGGATGTTTGGCGTAGCTCAAGCGCCGACTGGCTTTATGGCTATTCCTGCCTTCCCTTCTAATCTCTTTGGTCAGGCGTTTACAGGGCTAGGTGGCATCAACGGCGGCAACATTATTGATTTTCTCGCTGTTCTGTTGGTCTTTTTGTTTGTAGATATGTTCGATACCATCGGCACGCTGATGGGTGTAGGCACACAGGCGGGCTATATCGACGAAAGAGGTGAACTGCCTCGGGCTAATCAGGCGCTGTCTGCAGATGCGATCGCCACTACCGCAGGTGCAATCATGGGCACCTCCACTGTGACTACCTTTGCAGAATCGGCTGCGGGTGTTTCGGAAGGGGGCCGCACCGGGCTGACTGCTGTGGTTGCTGGTCTGATGTTTGTAGTTGCGCTTCTGTTCGTGCCTATTTTTGAGGCAGTTCCCGCCTTTGCGACTGCTCCGGCGCTACTAATTGTCGGCGTGCTGATGATGGCTAGCGTTACGAGCATTCGCTGGGGCGATTTGACCGAGGCGATTCCTGCCTTTGTCACTATGTTCTTTATTCCACTGGGATTCTCTATCGCTGCTGGACTGTCGGCGGGCCTGATTCTGTATCCCTTTGCCAAGCTAGCTGCCGGACGTGGCCGCGAAATCCCTACGATTACGTGGGCGCTAGCAGCCATCTTTATCTTCAGGTTTGTGTTCGAGTCACTACGATTCGGCTAATCAACTTCACAAAATACAAGGAAAACAACCATGAGCAAGCATTCACTAAATGGAAAAGTCGTTCTCGTTGCTGGCGGTGCCAAGAACCTGGGCGGACTAGTCAGCCACACATTTGCTGAAGACGGTGCGAAGGTTGTTGTCCACTATCACAGTCAGTCAGCAGAAGCCGACGCCAAGGAAACGGTTTCTAAAATTGAGGCCGATGGCGGCGAAGCGTTCGCTGTTCAGGGCGACTTCACGCATCCTGAACAGATCGTATCGGCTTTTGCGGCTGCTAAGGAGCGCTTTGGCGGTATTGATATTGCTGTCAATACCGTCGGCAAAGTGCTGAAAAAGCCCTTTGCAGAAACCACTGAGGCAGAATACGACTCAATGGCGGCGATTAATTCAAAGGCTGCTTACTTCTTCATTCAAGAAGCGGGTAAGCAGCTAAACGAAGGCGGCAAGATTTGCACACTTGTGACCTCGCTGCTAGCAGCCTATACAGGGCTCTACTCTACGTACGGCGGCATGAAGGCACCTGTCGAGCACTTCACTCGCGCTGCTTCCAAGGAATTTGGTGAGCGAGGAATTTCTGTGACAGCAGTCGCACCAGGGCCAATGGACACGCCATTTTTCTACGGGCAAGAGTCACCAGACGCGGTCGAATATCACAAATCAGCAGCAGCACTGGGCGGTCTGACGCAAATCGAGGATATTGTTCCTCTAATTAAGTTTCTAGTGACAGACGGCTGGTGGATTACGGGCCAGACTATATTTGCTAACGGCGGCTACACAACCCGTTAATTCGCTGCGAAGTCTGCCAAACCACCCCAATTCACCGCCGCTAAAAGCCGCCGCTAAAAGCTATGAAACCCCGCGACATGCATGAGGCGCACCGGACGGCGACGCCTCTGGAGCTATTGTTCGATCTGGTGTCGGTAATTGCGATCGCCTCTGCTGCAGCCGGACTGCACCATGCCATCGCCGAAGCCCATTTTACTGAGGGCATTCTCAAGTTTGTGGCGGCTTTCTTTGGCATTTGGTGGGCCTGGATGAACTACACCTGGTTTGCCTCTGCCTACGACAATGACAGCACGCTGTTTCGACTGCTGACGATGGTGATTATGGGCGGGGCGCTGGCGATCGCGGCTGGCATTAACGCCTTCTTTGAATCCACCGATCTGACGCTGATTGTGATTGGCTATGTGGTGATGCGCCTGGCGATGGTGGCGCTATGGCTGCGGGTGGCTATGTACGATTCGGCAGGCCGAGGGACGGCGCTGTGGTACGCAGGTGGGATTGCGATCGCCCAGGCTTACTGGGTACTGTTGCTGCTGACCCAAATCGAAGCAGGGGTTCTGTACTGTCTCTTTTTTGTGACTGGCGTTGTCTTAGAGCTAGGGGTTCCGACCCTGGCGGAGAGAAGTGGTAATACGAGCTGGCATCGACATCATATTATCGAGCGCTACGGCCTGCTGATTATTATTGTGCTAGGCGAGACTTTGCTGTCTGCGGCAATGGCACTTGAACCAATCACCGAAGGATTTAACCAGGCGTTTAACCAGGCGCTAGTCGAGATCGCGCTTTCGGCTCTGGTCGTAGTGTTTTCTCTCTGGTGGCTGTATTTCTCGAAAGAAGAACATCTAGAAACAAATGCGCTATCTAGAGCGCTGACTTGGGGCTATGGACATTCGCTTGTTTTTGCCTCTGGCGCGGCGGTAGGTGCGGGCTTTGCAGTACTGGTTGATATCGTCACAGACCATGCGGAAGTAGGGCGATTAGTCGGTGACTATGCAGTGGCGATTCCGGTGGCGGTTTTCTTGTTGGGACTTTGGTTTGTGCGCGATCGCTTTGTCCTCAGCGGCATAGCGCGATACATCCTGCCTATATTCGCACTTTTAGTTTTGATCATACCAATCCTACTCTCTTCAATAGGAATAGCCCTGCTACTAGCACTTTGTGTATTTGCAAGAAGCTCTACAGTGCAGGCAAAGAATCGTCCTGTGCAAGGTTAATAAATTGCTCACTGCTTTGTCAGGTTATTTAAAAATGACGGAGTTCTATAATTAGAATGTGCGTCTTTAGACAAATCAGGGACACATGGAAAACTTAGTATTTGTCGGGCTGGCCTATGGAAACGAAACTTATCTCAGTTCGCGTCAATGCGGAAGCTGCTCGCGTTTTTGAAGCCGTACCAGAAGAGCAAAGGCGCAAAATCGAGGCATTACTAAGCTTAAAACTGACTGAAGTCGCTCGTGAGAAAAGAACGCTAGAAGAGATCATGGACGACATCAGCAGCAAAGCTCAAGAACGAGGTCTAACACCTGAAGATCTAGATTCTATTCTAAATGAACACTAGGATTCGATACGTTTTCGATACCAACGTTATTGTGAGTGCTCTCCTGTTTAGCAATAGCAAACCTTCGCAGGCACTTCGGTACGCCGTGCAACACGGTGAAATTCTATTATCGCTCGAATTATTAGAAGAGCTGAGTGATGTCCTCGGGCGAGAAAAATTTGATCGTTTTGTAACCAGTGAAGAGCGAGATGAATTTTCGGAAGCGTTTGTTGAACGGGCGGCTTTAGTTGAGGTAGTTGATAGAGTACAAGTGTGTCGCGATCTGAAAGACGATAAGATGCTGGAATTGGCCCTAAGTGGAAAGGCAGAGTACATTGTCAGCGGCGATAGAGACCTGCTGATACTCCATCCATTTCGGGGCGTAAAGATAATTACAGCAGACGCCTTCTTGAAGCAATGCAGCGAAGAATAATCTCCGTCTGTGGGAAGTCGTATGCAAAGCTACAAAACTACTACGCTACGTGTTGTATACAGTATGCATCACGCTCTTTTGGATCGCTAATGTTAATCACTCAGCAACCCGTCTTTCGCCGCTTTTGGTATCCTGTCGTCCCGCTTCAGCAATTGGCTGAAGGTCCACAGGCTTTTGAACTGTTAGGAGAGCCCTTAGTGATATGGCTCAACGAGGCAGGTGCGGCGGCGGCGGTGCGCGATCGCTGCTGTCATCGCACTGCAAAACTCTCTTTAGGAAAGGTGAATGACGGTCGCATTGCCTGCCCCTATCACGGCTGGGAATTTGGCGCTGATGGCACCTGCGAGCACGTGCCGCAGCTCAAGCCTGACTGCGCTATCCCTTCCAACTATCGAGTTGACGCCTTCCACACTCAAGAGCGCTACGGATACGTTTGGGTGTGCCTCGAAGAGCCGCTAATCGACATTCCCGACATCGCCGAAGCCAGCGACCCAGACTATCGGCTAATCCAAGAATTCTACGAGCTGTGGCAGTGTGCTGGACTGCGAGTCATGGAAAATGAGCTGGATCTAGCTCATCCGACCTTTGTCCATACCGAGACATTCGGCAGCGAAGAGCATCCCACACCAGACGAGCTAGACATCACCGAAACCGACTGGGGAATTCATGTCTTTGGCAGGCTAGGGGTGACCAATCCAGAGCTACAGCAGAAAAATCTGAATATGGACGAGGCAAAAACCTTTCGGACGCTGAGCATGGACTGGCTGATGCCCTTTACCATCAAGCTAAAGATTACCTATCCGAATGGCCTAGAGCATATTGTGGTAAATACGATGACGCCTGTGAGCGATCGCACCTCCCAAATGGTGCAGTTCTGCGTGCGTAATGACACCGAAGTGGATACCCCGGCTGCCGATGCGATCGCCTTTGACCGGGCCGTCACCCTAGAAGACAAACGCATTCTAGAATCCACCGATTATGACGTTCCCCTGATGCCCAGCCGCGAGGAACATATGTTCACAGACCGCCCCGGCATCATGATCCGCAAAAAGGTTGCGGCCCTACTCAAGGCACATGGCGAGATAGAACAAACTCGAACGCTACGCAGCGGGTCATTCGCTACTGGAGATAATGCACCAGTCTCGAATCAGCCCACTATCTCCCGTGTAGAGTCAGCCATAGCCTAGTTGTCATCAAGCCATGATTTTTAACAGTAATTGTATACAGAATTCAGAATACAATTGCTATTGAACAAAATCTAATCTGGTAGCAAGTTTATCGGTCTCACAAACTGTTTTCTTCTAAAGTCGGTGACTACAGCCACACATTGTGACTGAATCATCTGCTGTTTTATCCCCCAAAAGCTTATGCAGCTTCAAAAGACTGACCTAGCAAAATCTCCTATTTTCCTAGTCTCGCCCTTCTTCTTTCTCGGCACAGCGATGGTCGTGATGAAGTATATTCTTCCTCACACATCACCGCTCTTTCTCGCGGCCTTTAGGCTTTTGCCAGCAGGGCTGTTGACGCTGATAGTCGCCGCTGTGCTAAAGCTGCCGCAGCCCAAAACCTGGAAAGCTTGGCTGTGGATTGCGCTATTTGCGCTAGTAGACGGCGCCATGTTTCAGGGCCTGTTGACTTTGGGGCTAGTGAATACAGGTGCAGGACTAGGCGCAGTATTAATTGACGCTCAGCCTCTGGTGGTAGCGGTGCTGGCCCGGATTCTCTTTGGCAGCCTAATTGGTTTCTGGGGCTGGCTAGGTCTGGCAATTGGCATTGCGGGCATCAGCTTGTGCGGACTGCCAGCAGCCTGGATTTATAGCATCTGGGAGAACGGCATTCCTCTGCAAAGCTGGCTTCAAGCCATTCAGGGATACGGGGCGAGTGAGAGCACTTGGGAAGTCGCTAGTCTACTGCAAAATGGTGAGTTCCTGATGCTGTTAGCCGCGCTGTCGATGTCGGTAGGCACTATCTTGATGGGCTATGTAAAGCGTCATACTGATCCGATTGTGGCGACTGGCTGGCACATGATTCTAGGGGGCATTCCTCTAGCGGTGATGTCTGGCCTGTGGGAACCCTATTCAATCGACAATCTGTTGTTGGGCGATTGGATGGGACTGCTGTATGCCACCGTGTTTGGTACGGCGCTGACCTACGGCATCTTCTTCTACCTAGCCGCTAATGGCAATATGACTAGCGTCAGCGCACTGATCTTCTTGACACCGGTCTTTGCACTATTGTTTAGCAGTCTCTTCTTAGGAGAGTCGCTGAGCGCTCTTCAGTGGGGCGGCGTCACACTGACCCTGGTGAGCGTCTATCTGGTCAACCAGCGAGAACAGATCGAAAGAGCTGTTGCAGGGCTGGTGACAAGAGTCTCGTCGGGTAGTGCAGAGCCAGACATAGTACCGGGTGCTGAACCGTCAGAGGCTGATGCGATCGCAGATTGAGTTTTGTTCGACTCTACATGTTCGACCCTACAATTTTTAGGAGATAGCTCTAATGATCCGTCAATTCTCAACCGCCGTTGCGGTGCGCGTAGCCATGCCTTTGGTGATCGCATTTCTCATGCTTAGCACTTTGTTTGTCTCACCTCTCTCTGCTATGGCAGCAGACTATGGCCAGAGCCAGACCGCTAGCCAAAACGCCAGCCAGAGCGCCAGTCAGCAAGAAAGCCAGTCTTACCCTAGTCAATCCACTTACGACAACGCTCAAAACGCCAGCGACTACAGCTACACCGACAAGCAAAGCAACCAGAACAAACCTCAAGAAAATCAGCAGGGAAAACAGTCAAACCAGACTAGCGCCAACAAAGATCAATATGCTCAACAAGAGCAGTCCTATCAAGAAAAGTAGTTAAGCTAAGCCAATAGACAGGTTTCTTTAGATGGTTCTTCCACAAAATCAACCCGACCAGCCCCTGATCAAAGCCATTCGCGGCTCGTTCTTAGATTTTGTGGACGATCCTTTCTACGTATCAGAAGCAGATAGTGTCCGCTACTTGCCCGATGGCCTATTAGTCCTAGAAGGTGGAAAAGTCAAAGCCTTCGGCCCCTATGACGACCTGCAAGCCGACTATGGAGAGATTCCCACAACGGTTCATGCCAAGCGGCTAATCATGCCGGGGTTCATTGACACCCACATCCACTATCCTCAAACCGAGATTATCGCAGCCTATGGAGAACAGCTCCTAGAATGGCTAGATCAGTATGTTTTCCCAACCGAAGCTAAGTTTCAAGACAAAGACTATGCGAGAGAAGTTGCCGATACCTTTTTAGATCAGCTATTGAGTAACGGCACAACGACTGCGCTAGTGCTGGCTACTGTATTCCCTCAATCTGTAGATGCCTTTTTTGAAGCTGCCGAAGCTCGCGATCTCTGCATGATTGCGGGCAAGGTGATGATGGATCGCAATGCGCCAGAGTTTGTTTGCGACACTGCAGAATCTGCCTATCAGGAGTCAAAGACGCTTATTCAAAAATGGCACAACAAAGGACGCTTGCGCTACGCGATCACTCCGCGATTCGCGATTACCTCTACTGACGAGCAGCTCCAGAAGGCGGGAGAGCTGCTGAAAGAATTTCCAGATGTGTATGTGCACAGCCATATCTCAGAGAATCTAAAAGAGGTCGAATGGGTAAAGGAGCTATACCCAGAACGTGAGGGCTATCTAGATGCTTATGACCAGGCAGGATTAGTAAGAAAACGATCGGTGTTCGCGCACGGCATTCACCTCACTGACAGTGAATTTCGGCGACTGTCTGAAGCTGGAAGTACAATCTCTTTTTGCCCCACTTCAAATCTGTTCTTGGGCAGTGGCTTGTTCAAAATCGAGCAGGCAAAATCAACAGACCATCCGGTTAAGGTTGGACTCGGAACAGATGTGGGCGCTGGCACCAGCTTTTCTATTTTGCAAACTGCCAATGAGGCTTACAAAGTCGCGCAGCTGCGCCAGCAAAAGCTTTCGCCCTTCAAGGCTTTGTTCTTGGCGACCCTCGGCGGCGCGCGATCGCTGTGTTTAGAAGATACGCTGGGTAACTTTGAAGTGGGCAAAGATGCTGACTTTATCGTGCTTAACCTGCGATCTACGCCGCTAATGGCCTTTCGCAATAGCGCTGATATTCCTCAGTCTTTAGAAGATTTGAGCGATCCGGCTTTCTCCCTAATAATGATGGGAGACGATCGCGCCATCGAATCGGTCTACATACTAGGAGAGTTAGCCTACCAGCAAGAAACGTCCCTAGCTAGCTAGGCTCTAGCCTCACCAGACGGCCATTGGATTCGTCTGTTAACACGTAGATAAATCCGTCTGGGCCTTGGGCTACGTCCCGCACTCGCTGTCCGATATCAATCAGGGTCTGGCTGAGTACAGTGCCCGACTCGTCTAGCTGAATGTGCTGGATAGACTGCGAAACCAGGCCACCCGCAAACAAATCGCCCTGCCACTGCGGAAACTGGTCGCCTTGGTACACCGCTAGCCCAGACGGTGCAATCGAGGGCGTCCAAACAACGAGAGGATCTGCCATCCCAGGGCGCGATCGCTCTGATGAAATCTCCCCCCCAGAATACTCACGGCTATGGGTCACCACTGGCCAGCCATAGTTCTCTCCGGCGACTATCCGATTCAGCTCATCACCGCCTCGAGACCCATGTTCTGTCGCCCATACTTGTCCCGTTGTAGAATCAATCGCCACCCCTTGAATATTGCGATGCCCGTAGCTCCAAATCGCCGGGTCGGCGTCGGCCGTATCCACAAAAGGATTGTCAGCGGGCGTTGAACCATCATCATTGAGCCGCACCAAAGAGCCTAGATGACTGCTTAAGTTCTGAGCCTGATTGCGAATCACTTCACCTTCTAGCGATACCGGCGGATTGCCCCCATCACCAATCGAAACCAACAGCGTGCCATCTGGTAGCCAAACCAGACGAGAGCCGAAGTGCTGACTCCCTTCTTTGGTCCGATTCACTTCAAAAATGACCTGCCAGTCCGAGAGCGCGCTGCCGTCAAACCGGGCACGAGCAACCTGCGTCCGATTCGCCGAACCCGTACCATCAGCATAGGTAAAATACACCCACTGATTTTCGGCAAACTGAGGGTGAGCAGCCACATCCATCAGACCGCCCTGCCCCCTGGCAAACACTTCGGGCAACCCACTCACAGGAGTCGGCTCAAGTACACCCTCTCTAACAATCCGCAACCGTCCTGGGCGCTCGGTCACCAGCATTGTGCCATCCGGCAGCCAGGTCAGTCCCCATGGATGCTCTAATGACTCTGCAAGCACAACTAGCTGTGGCGTTGGAGACTGCCCTTCAGTTGATTCGCTGGGGATAGCCGAAGAGACTGGCTCTGAGAAGACGGAATCTGACGGTGTCGTATTTGATCGCGTCGTAGCAGATGGGGTACATCCAGCTAGCACTAAACCAACGATTAGGGCTTTTAATATAGGGGAAGATATAGGGGAAAAACAGTGCCTAACGCTTTCCATGATTTGGTCTGGGTTCCAATTGGACTTGCTTTAAAAGCATAGAACAAAAGAACGGATGTGCGTTCTTCCTAAAGTTGAAAGCGGTATATAGCAACAACAAATCAGCTCCGCTAAAGTTTAAACCTTGCGATCGCACCAACAAAAACGCATCTGAAGAATTCCCCAACCCAAACAAACAGTTCTCTGCAGTCAGTGCATCTCTTGACAGCGCTATCAAATCAGAGAGAAAGCACAGGTGATCTTCGGCAAATAAGGAACAGAACAAGAGAGAGCTTACTCTCGTTAGAATAAGATCAAAGAGAAGCTACAAAGGCGACCAGGGCCTCTCGATCGTCAGCGTTGAGCTGGCGTACGAACTCTTTGGACTCATGAGCTTCGCCATCATGCCAAAGCATAGCCTCTAGAAGATTGCGCGCTCGGCCATCATGCAGATAGAACGTGTGGCCGTTGGTGATTTTGGTCAAGCCCACGCCCCACAAAGGCGGCGTCCGCCATTCCTGCCCAGTGGCATCAAAGTCGGGGCGCTGATCGCTCAGGGCAAGACCCATGTCATGAAGTAGCAAGTCCGTGTAGGGATGAATAGCTTGGCTGTGGTATTCCTCATGAATAGAGTGAGTGCCAGTCACCTGCAAAGGAAGATGGCAGCTCGCACATTGGCCCTGATAAAACAGGCGCTCGCCCCGCTGCTCAAGCGTGCCTTCAACCTTTCGGCGAGCAGGTACGGCAAGCAAGCTGAGGTAAGTCGTAATCTTATCGAGGAATTCGGCACTCACATCTAACGGATCCCCCAAAGCTGCAGCTGCTTGGCAATCTGTTTGCACCTCACTACAGCTACTGGCAGCGAATAGCGGCGTGGTCAGTCCAATGTCTCCATTGAAGGCACCGGCGATTTGCTGCTTGAGCGTCGGTTCATTGGCTTTCCAGCCAAAGCGACCTAGCGTTTTGGTTTGAGCCGCTTCATTCCAGACGTAGTTAGGGCGTCCAGAAATGCCGTCACCGTCGCTATCCTCTGGGTCAGCCTGTTGCAGGATGGTAGCTTCTTCAACAGCTTCTAATAGGCCCAAGCCAAACACCGCTGGTGAGACGCGGGGTGAGAACAAAGTCTCCTCACCCAAAGGTCCATAGCCCAGCTCCGTAAATTCGTAACTGGGCTGACGCAGCGAAAAAGCCGTCCCGTCCGCAAATTGCCCAGGCACTTCTGTCCAGGTGATCTGGGTTTTGCCTTCAGCGCTCACGCCCAAAATGCCCTGCTCTTGTAGCTGGCCGCCGTAGACAGGATGAGGCAAAGGTCCGCCTTGTGCAGTCGTGCCAGGAACGCTCAGTCGAATCAGTTTGGAGAGCATACGCGTCTCGCCAGGAATAGGCGATCGCCCCCTGCCATCGCGAATGTGACAGCCAGCACAAGAATTGCGATTGAAAAGGGGGCCGAGGCCATCTAGAGTCGTGACAGAACCGGGGGCCTGCACCCACTGGGTATTGAACAGGCGATCGCCAAATGAAAACACCCGTCGCCGTCGCCGATCCAAGGTCGGAATAGGCTGGGCAAAAGCCGTTCGGGTGAACTTAAAGCTAGTGGCATGCTCCCCGGCAGAAAGTGCGGTCCGATTTGCTAAAATCTGCGCTTCTAGAACTGTATCCAGGCCATCTTCGGCAATTCCCATCACCGGAAAACTGATCACAACGAAGGCAGTTAGCAGGGCTAGTCCCCAAGACAACAGGTGTTTTGGTCTCATTATTCCGCTAGAATCTCCGCCTCAACGCCAAGCGCTGAACCCACCTCTAAAATCAAGTCAGCTTGGTCTTCTAAGGCAGTAATGGCCGACTCTACAACAGCTCGCTCATCGCTGCCGGGTGCGGAAGCCAGCACTTGGTCAAACGGTTCAGAAATTTGACCGATAGTCGTTTGCGTTTGGTCGAGGGCGGCGATCATCTGTTGATTAAGCTCGGGGGCAATGTTTCCTAGCAGTTCATCAAGACCTGTGCCCTGATAATCAGCATAGTCTGCAAAGTAAACGTTGCGAATGCCAGCAGAATTAAAGACAAAATCCTGATGAGTGGTATCGCTAAAACAAGAATGCTCGTCTTCTTGATCGCCGCTATCAAGCGAAACAGCCATCCGCTCAGAGGCCATTTCGAACGCGCTTAACGTCGCTAGAGATGTCAAAATCTTGCTGACAGCTTCAGCAGGCGGTTGAGCGACAAACTCAGCTCGATAATTATCACCATCTGGCTGCCATGCTGTCTCTAAGAAGGTGAGATCTTCGACTAGCTGATCGGTAACAAGAGCGAGATATGCCCGGCGGCGATCGTTGTTACCAACCCCTGCGACAAAATCTTCGAAGCTTCGCTCTCCCGGTCCTTTTGCGTTGAAATCTTGACCCCAAAGTAAAAACTCAATCGCATGCCAGCCAGTAGTCACATCAGCTTCGTCTGAAACCTGATCGTTTTCTAGGATAGCGGCGATAGAGATATCGAAGCTATGGTCGTTGATGATGCCGCTGTCTGCTTTACCCTGCACGTAGTCGATAAAGGCTTCGTTCATCGGCCAGGCATTAATGCGACCTTCTGGGCCTTCTTCTCCGGTCTCTAGATCCACAAAATCGATCGGTCCCTCATAGAAGCGAAAAGCTTCGGTTTGCAAATAGCTTTGACGGGCCTCAGTCCAGGCAGCTTTGGCTGCTTGATGGGTCTCGGCACTAGGCTCGGCCAAAAAGTCGGCGATCGCACCCTGCATCATGACAGCGTCAGTCTTGGAACTGCTGTAAGTTTGGTACACCAGTTCGGCATAGCTCTCTACGTAAGCAGATAGCTGATCCCCTTGAGCGGCCAATATCTCCGTTTCAGGAGTCATCTCAGCAGTCTCATCAGGCGCTGATGCCGGAGAAATGGCTCTGGCACCTGGATCGGCTAGGGCGATCGCCGAGAAAACGACAAAAGCAATACCAAGACGTTGCGATAAGGTTTGAAAGGGCATAGTTTTCGGAAGAATTGTTTTCAACAGCTATTGGGGCAATGAAGGAGTCTAGCTACGCTCTGATAGTGTCTTAGCGTTCTGCGATTCTACACTGACTAAAACCGTGAAAATCGGCATCCAGGGCTAAAAAAACGCAAAAATACTCTGACGATTTGACTGATTTTAGTCATGTAAATGCATGGCTCACTATAGACTCAGAACCATTCATTAGACTACAGCATCGTTCGGACTATTGATAAATATTATTAATTACTGCTGAAAGAAAATGTACTACCAACGCATGACAACGCGGGGGGTCCACCTGAATATTGTCAGAAATTCTTGCTGAAGCCTAGCGTCTTCGGAGGCTCTTTTCTGCTAGACAGATTGATCAACAAACCAATCAATTAATTTTCTGGCAATACTCAGTTTTCCTGGAACAGGCGGCAGATTATCTTTTGTAAACCACGCCGCTGCCTCAATCTCAGCAGGTTCAAGCACCAGTGCCCCGCCTGCATATTCCGCAACAAATCCAACCATTAGAGAATTCGGAAAAGGCCAAGGCTGAGAGCCAAAATAG
>JBCCOH010000072.1:0-27524 GCA_039111275.1 Cyanobacteria bacterium P01_D01_bin.1
GGAACGCTGCAATATTTTCTCTCAGCCCTCTCTCAACGGCAACAACGCATCCTTCAGTTGTTGAAAGCTGCGGATGATGTCTATCTCTCCCTCACCGGATAATTTATTCAACCCCATTCAGATTTGAGCGAACCATGAGTCATTGGGCTGCCCAGAAGTGGCAACTGTTTCACTAATAGGGAGATAATTGTAAATCTCTTTCAGAGAAGTTGTTTCTCTCAGGCCTGGGGTTTGCCTCTCCACAACGGATCGTACGAAGCCGAGAATCGTCCGAAAAGTACTAGATGGCATATTTCAACTTGTTCGTCTTGATAACGTCTAACGGCTCAAATCAGCGGCGGTAATGACTTTGACCTCCACAGTAGCGTTCCTCAATCGTCCGCTGCATTTGAACAGTTAGACCTCACGCTTGTTTAAGGAGTGGAATCAGATGCATCATGTAATCTCGCTTTCCAATAGGCACACCAGCCATGCGAAGAATGTCATAAGCCGTGACCATATGGAAGTAGAAGTTTGGCATTAGAAAGTCATTCACATATGCGCTACCGGGCGTCTCGATGCATAGCCCCTGACCAAGATCGATGCGCGTAACCTCACTTAGCTTTTCATCCTCGGCGTTGATGTCTGAAAGCAATCCTTGAGTGTTTGCTACATGTTCGTATGCTTGCACCAGGGATTGGACTTCTGGATCTAAATTATCCATTGGTTTGCCGTCACACCACAAAGCAAAATTACGCGGTTGATTGCAGGTGAACGCAATCTGTGTGCCGAAGGGTAGCATATCAGCGATAATGCGCTCCTGTAGGAAGGACTCACTCCCACTGAAGTGTGTTTGAGCCAATTGCAAGAGATGTTCGAGAGTCGCTAGGCGGCTTTGAAAGATATTTTTGATTGAATCAATAGTCTGACTTGGCATTCTGTGCTCCCTTACAACTGATTTCATTAAGCCTAATGCCTAATGCCTAATGCCTAAGTTGAGCTGCAGCTGGCAGCGACTTATTAGGCACGCACTGAGCGTTTGACGTACACAATCTCCGGATCACCTGGATCAAGGTTATGGATGACTCCTGACCGCTCGTAACCTAGTTTCTCAAGGATATGCTGCATGTGCGAGTTGGATTTATTGGTAGAGGTGAATAGATCGTTCGATTGCGATTGGTCTTCGAGGAAGGCTACCAGTTTGGACCCGTACCCGGATGAGCGTAGCGTTTCTGCAATGTAGATGAGCTCGATGAACGAGCGGCCAAAAAACTCGTGCGAAATGATTCCGTAGCCGATGATGCCATCGGAAATTTCGACAACCCAAGCACGACCATTTCTGACTGCAACTTGGATGAAGTTCCTTCGAGCGGAACTACCGCGTGCGATTTGATCGAGGCCGCTTAAAGTCGAGATGTCGTTGGGGACCGCTTGTCTGATCAGATACCCTACCATGTGCACCTAACGTTGCCCATCACCCGCCGCAGATAGCCTACGCAACTTAACCAACCATATCGAAACGTTCCGGTGCAGCGCAGTTGTTAGGCTGATGCCAACTCCAAAAAATGACGAACAATCGCAATATGTTTATTTTCATCTCTAATCTCTCTCAAATGTCCACCCTCTTCAAATAACTGAATACGGGCATTTGGATATGTTTGTCGAAATGCTGATTGTTCATTGTGGTTCCAGTTCTCATCATCCTGTGACTGCATAATGAAAATAGAAGAATTATCGATAGGTTGATTTATATCATAACTGGGATTCTCGAACATATCTAGCAACAACCGATATTGACTCATCATCATTTGCTTATCAATATCAAGTAAATCATTTAAGTAAGCGCGTTGGAATTGCTTTTCCGATTCGTTCAACCCTTTCAGGATTTTAGGCGATCCCAGTTTAAAGTATTTTTTGATCGCCCAATAGGGCAAAAGACGTAGAAACCCAATAAGTTGTTTAATTTGTCTCAATTTCTTATCGTCACATAGTCCAAAAGTTGATAGTACCATCCGATTAATTCGATCTGGATAACGCCGAACTAGCACATGACCAATAGATGTACCGAGTGATGTTCCGACAAAGTGAACGCGCTGAATGCCTTCTCGATCGAGCAATTTGATTAACCCATCGACCAATGCGCCTATTTCCTCGTACAGAGGATAAGAAATTGACAAGACACGATAATCTTCTTCAAAATTTATCACCATCCGATACTGAGTATCGGCTCTACCGAGTATTCCGCTAAGAACCAGAATGGTTTCCGTCCCTGTCCCGCTTAGGGTATAGCTCCATTCCACACCATCGATTGATTGATGTTTTATGGGATGTGTCGCTCGGAATTGTAATAATTCATTCATCCGATTGCTACTCACATCCCGGCTGATCGCATCGGCTGAAGTTTTTCTCATCGTAAACGTTCTAAGTAATATATCGAGTATAACTTGGAAGACTTTTACATCAGCCTAACGACCAAGATAAGCGGTGGAGAATAGCGTATAGGTCATCATTGGAAACTTTCATGAATTCGCTTCATCAACTTGTCAGACGACCCAGGCTCATGAGGAGGTAGTAATGATCTCAAGCTGCCTCTCAATTGCATCGCAGGCTGTATCTACACCGCTTTCTGAGCGTACTACGCGCCCTATTTCTGCTGCTTTTTCTGCATAGCTAGGAGACTCGATTAATTCACTTAACTCCCTCACGACTTTTGGCATTGAGTATTGTTTGCGCGTAATTGTGCGAGACGTTTCTAATCGTTGGACTCGCGCTGCATTATCAGGCTGGTCGAGCGTATATGGCACAATCAAAGTCGGTCGCCCTGCTCTTAATGCCTGAGCCGTCGTCCCAATGCCGCCCTGGTGAATAATTGCACAAGCATAAGGAAAGAGTTCTGAATAGGGTGCATAATCACAGGCAAATATGCTTGCGGGTAAGTTCTCGGGTGGGGAATTCTTGCCGATCAAGAGTACAGCACGGCGATTGAGTTTGATAGCAGCCTGTACACTTTCGGCGTAAAAATCACCCGGAACATTGACTGCCGCCGAACCAAGGGTAAACACGAGGGGTGGGGTACCAATACTGAGGAAAGCTTCTAGTTCTGGGATTAGATGCTGCTCTCGCTTGCCATCATAAAAAGTAAAGCCTGCCGTCACAGTATTATAGGGCCAGTCAGTCTGAGGGGCCCCTATTATCGACGAAAATAGGGCTAAAACCAAATAAGGAGAATATTTATCATCGCCGATAATTGGATTCTGTATTGGCGATAGCCCTAGCTCTTTGCGGAGGTTATATAGAGGTTTTCCCCAAGAACGAGTGACAAGTTTCGCGAATTTTACAACCCAGCTATTAATGGCTGGTCCTAAGCGATGGAGCCTTGCTAGATCAGGATATACTGAATTTACGATTGGTTCATACGCTGAGAAAAATGAGCCTGGAGCCAGGGTACAGCTAGCCCATCGCAACTTGAGCACTTCAGACACTAAAGGCGCAGCATAAACAATTTCATGAGCAACCAAGAAATCAGTGTCTTTTGCGACCGCCATTAGGTCATTGTAGGTATCTTCAATATTGTTCAGAACAACGTCCCTTAGAACAGTCTCTGGTCCCGTTTTTGGATCCATGATCCGTTCTACCATTTGAGGATCTTCTGGCAAGTTAGGGCGGATTGCATGGAAAGCTATACCCAAAGCTTCGGCTTTTTTTCGATAGTCCTCCGTGGTTGCTAGTACGACATCGTGACCGCGATCTTGTAAACCCAAACTCAAGGCAATAATGGGATGCAGATCTCCTAGTGACCCCCAGGTTGTTAGAACAATTCGGCTCATACAATTACCTCATCGAGTCAAACCTGGACATTAGCAACCGCACTCTGCCTTAACCTGATTTGCGACTGTAGACCTCGCTCAGCGTAACCGACTTGGCACTAGAACAGCCCAAAAATCTATAATACAAAAATACTGTTAAAGTTCTGCCGGAGCATTCTGGGGGCGAGGTTCTATCTCCTGTAATCAGCGACAGAACCTCACCACAGCCTGTCAACGCAGAGTCTTAAGTCAGGCCCTGATCGCTTCCAGTACTGCTCTGGCAGCAGGTTCTGATGAAGCCGGGTTCTGTCCGGTAATCAGGTTGCCATCCTGGCGGACGTGGGCGGCCCAGTCTTGATCTCCTTCAAATGTTGCGCCAAGTTCCCGCAGGCGGGTTTCCAGCATAAAGGGCACCACGGTTTCTAGTTCTACGGCCCGTTCTTCGCTGTCGGTAAAGGCGGTGACGACCTTATTCTTGACGAGCGGTTCGCCGCTGGCGGTTTTGACCGTTACCAGCGCGGCTGGAGCATGGCAAACTGCTGCGATGAGTTTTTCTTCTTCATCGAAGGCTTCGATCAGGTTAGTTAAAGCAGGGCTGGTGGGGAAATCCCACATGGTGCCGTGGCCACCGGGCAAGAAGACGGCGTCGTAGTCGCCTGCATCGGCCTTTGCGATCGCGAGGGTATTAGCCAACGCCTCCTTCGCAGCGGTATCGACCAAAAACCGCCGGGTCGTCTCGGTCTGGGCATCTTCGGCATAGCTCTTGGGGTCAATGGGCGGTTGCCCCCCCTGAATGGACGCCAGGGTCACTGTGGCTCCCGCATCGACAAAGGTGTAGTAGGGGCCGGCAAACTCTTCGAGCCAAAAACCAGTGGGTTGGCTGGTATCGCCGAGTTGGTTATGGGATGTGAGCACCATCAAAATGCGCGGGGTAGACATGGGATATTCTCCTGAAAGGGTATGGAACTATTGAACGAAGTGAAAAAGCAATTATGGCGGATGTCATGCAGCCGTCGGGTCTAGAGAGATTAAGCCAGCGTGGTTTTGCCCAGTTGTTGATACCAATCAGCGTTATCCCAAAAGCTAACAACGCTCGCAATCTGGCCTGCTTCATTGGTTTCAAACACAAATAGAAGATGCCTCAGGTCATAGGTCTTGCCCTGACTGGGAACACCAAAGGCTTCCTTAACCTGCGTACCCCCAATAAAAACATCGACGTAGGCGACATGTCCAGTTTCATCCTGGCGGATGCTGATAATGCGGTTGGTCAAGTTGGGGAACGCTTCTATCAAAGCATTCCAGGCCCCAGCTCCAGCTTCGTCAACCGGGCCTTTCAAGCCATAGGGAACGTATTCAACGGTGCCGCCAGGGGCAAACAGGTTCACCATGCCAGCGACATCCTGGGTGCGGTAGCGATCAAAGAATAGAGTAGCAACGGTTTTAGCAGTAGGGGGGAAAGCGGTTTGAGTCATCGTAAGTGTTTCCCTGAAGGTGAATTTCGATGATTCAATTGTTGCAAATAGAATATAAAATGTGACTTGACTAAAAGAGTTTTGCTCATGAGCAATAATTGGCCAGGTGGCGATCGCATTTGAGTATTTGGAACGGCATTTCTGAATTTGTAACGGTGGTCGATGTGGGTAGTTTTTCTGCGGCAGCCAAGCGATTAGGCGTTTCGACTTCCTACGTCAGTCGTAGCGTGGCAGATTTAGAAGCCCGGTTGGGCATTCGCCTACTGGCCCGCTCGACCCGCAAGGTTCGTCTGACCGATGCTGGGGCAGAGTACTATCGTCGTTGCGCAGACCTAATCGCCGGGATAGAAGAAGCGAATCAAATTGTGGTGGGCGAAACTGCTGAGGTGGTTGGACGCATTCGAGTGGCGGCGGCAGGGGCCTTTGCGGAGCGCTACGTGGCTTCAGCCCTAGCAGACTTTGCCCGACAGCACCCCCAGGTACAAATCGAGATGGATTTTAATACCCGCAATATTGATTTGATTGAGGAAGGCTTTGATTTTGCTATTCGCTACGGGGTGCTGGAAGACAGCAGCTTAATTGCTCGGAAACTCGCGAGTCGCGCTTTGGTCGCCTGCGCCAGCCCCAACTACCTGCAACACCATGGCATTCCCGCTGACCCAGAGGAGCTCAAGGATCATGCCTGTCTGCGCAGCAATCGTGGTCGCTGGCGGTTTAACTATCCCGATGGGCCTCGAGATATTCGTATTTCTGGCCCCTGGACCAGCAATAACGGCCCCGCCTTGGCCGCCGCCGCCATTAGAGGGCTTGGGATTGTCTACACACCCCAGGTCAACCTGCAGGATGAACTCGCTGCTGGGTTACTGGTACCGATTTTGCAAGACTTTTGGGATCGCGATCGCGCCACATGGATTGTGTATCCCAGTCGTCGCCATTTGCCCTTACGGGTGCGGCGCGCGATTGATTTTCTAATGGCGCATTTTCAGGAACAGCGGGATTCACTCAACGTTTAATCTGCGGAGCGCATAACTTTCCGCTTCACCCGCCGCTAGCAAACTCTTAGACTTAACTGATACCCTTGATACGGTCGGGTGCAAGCGGGTTGTTATGCGGCGGTTTCGCCCTATGCCAACACTAGAATACTTTCCGATTCTTTATCGCCAAACTGAACGATCGTGTCAAAGTTGTCTCTCAAAATCTGAACAATCTTTGACGTTGGACTATTGCCAATACGAAGATAAACGAATTTGGGTGGATGACCATAAAGTAAACTACGTTGATGAAAGTCAGAATCTTTAGAGACAATCGCAAAGCCATTCGCCTTTGCATATTCCTAGATTACTGCGTCATCTGTATTAATCAGTCCTAACGTTTTGACTTGCTCAGAACCTGGATACAAATCGACAATTCTATGCACTATCCGGTCGGACAAGTTTTCATCCAAAAGCAGTCTCACAGCGATGCTATGAATAACTTTTTTTCGCGATCAGCAGCAAAAGCGAGACACGCTTTGATATCCACTTGAGTGAGTTCAGAAAAATCTTCCAAAATTTCCACTTCTGTCATGCCACCCGCCAAATATTCTAAGATGTCATACACTGTGATTCGCATTCCCCGAATACATGGCTTACCGCTACGCTTTCCGGGTTCAACTGTGATGATGTGCTTATAGTCCATAAAGCAACACGAGAAAAAACTGCGCATGTCAATTATATCGGGAATTCCTACCGCCCCAGACCGGCAAGCTGCATAACTATTTATTCTGCTGCGGTTAGTTCATTTTGCGAGCTGATTGAGTTGAATTACGCGACCATCGGGATCAACAACGTTAATCCAGCGCCCCCATTCCGCGTCTTTAGGCGCTGACTTTGGTTCAATATCCAACGCCTGTAAACACTCCAAAGTTTCATCGAGAGAGACGACATTGCAACCAAGCATTGTTGAGCCAGTAGCTTTTGGTTCTGGTACCATACCAGCCTGACCCAGATAAATTTCTAAAACCAAACCGCCTAAATCACACGAGTAATGAAGTGGCCCCGAACCGTGTTGCTCCTGAATAAAGTTTAGGCCAAGCGCGCTATAAAATGACAGCGTATCTTCAAGGTTGGATGAACGTAGCACAGCGAGTGAGAAAAATAACTACCCTATTCATAGAAATTATCCATCGCTTCTGCTGTATAAGTCCGTAGAACTAGGGCGTTATATGTCACATCTGAAGGTTTAAGTAGAGTATGCAGTACTTACAGGGCAAGTTTGCTGTATAAGTGCCCAGATATTCGCTTATCACCGCGCTAGAGAGCATGTCACCTCAGCAACCACCGCGCCTACTCGACCAGGTTAGGAAAACAATCAGGCTAAAGCACTTTAGCTTGTCAACGGAAAAGTCATACGTCTACTACATTCACGACTACATTCTTTTCCACGATAAGCGTCATCCAAAGGGCATGGGAGTACCTGAAATCAGAGTGGAGGTGAATCAGTGGGGACCAGTGATAGAGATATCCACTGGCAAGCTGGTGATTCAGCCTGAGCAGGGCGAGCAGATGAGCATCTTGGTGAAGCGGCTGTAGACGGTATACATAGCGATCACCGGATGCGCACTCTGTGAAAGGATAAAGTCTATGGTGATCGCTAACTACTTAGCTATAGCTTTCCGCCCTTAGCTTAAACCATCACCAAGAGCGATAACCCTTATTCTACATAGAGCTAAGGGCATAGCGAAGTGCGAATGCATCCGCGCTTCGCTATATATACGCAAGAGGGTTTCTCTTAAGAGGGTTTCACTTTCTCGCTCTGACCCAGAAAGGCAGCCCTCAATTTGTTCTAATCTCGCCTAAGACATTGTTGGGTTATGTCCTGAAAGAATTTCTGTTCCAATGTCGATGTACTCAGAAATATTTTCTTTGTATTCAAATGAGTATGAGTTCAATGCATCTGTTAGCTGGTCATACTTTTGCAAGTGGTTAGTGAAATCGGCAGGCCAAGTAATCGCGCCCCAGCACAAAGTTGATGAGGGCTTAGTGGGTTTGTCTATAACTTGTTTGTTTTGGGTGTCTATTGTTCCGTACAAACTAGCCTCTTTCTGCGTCGTTCGAAAGCAATGCAATAGAAGGGTTTTGTCGGAGCTAGGCAGGGTTAAGAATGGTAAGGGTTTCAGTGCCGTATCGCCTAACTGCATCAGTACCTTACTGTTGTCTATTTGGCTTTTGGCTGCGCAAATAGCATCTCTTAGATTTCCTATTGGCCCGTCTTGAAAAGAAAAAACTATGTTCTCATCACCATAGGCTCGGTTTATATGATCTACTAAATCCTGTTTTCCTTCTCGAACAACTATGACCAATTTTTCTATGCCTGAAGAGAGTAGATTCTCAATGGCGTTGTTAATAACAGGAACCCCTGCGTAGCATTCGAGTTCCTTTATATCTGTATACCCAACTCTTTTTAGGCGACGAGCTTTGCCAGCCGCTGGAATTAATCCTACTAAGGGTTCAATATTAACCATTCTTCTCCAAGCTCTTAGCTGTTTTTGTATGGAACACAAAGGCAAAGCTTTTCAAGAGCTATGCTAACAATAAACGTTCATATCTTCTAATCTTGAAATGCTCTATTCTACTCAAATAGCCATAAATTCAACAGTCATAGAACAAGCTAATTCTTCTAAATGCTTTAGCTTAGAGTAATACGCTCGAAGAAAATTCCTGTCATTTAAAGTATCCTCGGTATAGAATAAAACAACTGAAAGATCTGGAAGCATTTTCTTTGCCAGTATACCCTTGATTTTTAGAGCTCTACCGACTGCACTTGCTATACTCTAGATGCATAAAAGACGAACATCTTCTAAGAACTCAAAAGCAAGGGAAAGCAAAGTCTTCAGTTGTTTTTTGGTGCGTCGTATTCGCCTTTCGAATGCAGTTGTCAATCGCTGCTTTGAAGCCAGTGACTCACTGTAATATTTGGAATATAAACAGTTGTTTCTAACAAACTTCTACAAGCGTTCAATCGGGTTCAACTGAGGCAAATAAGACGGTGTAGCAGACAACTGTTCTTTCAAGGCTAGGCTGTGGAGTGCGTGGAAGATGCTAGGCAATACTACCGCGTTTGCGAGCCTCTTTGAATGAGGTGCCGACATTCTTTAGTCCGGCACGGATCATCTGCTGCTCTAGTAGCGTGAAGAACCGGGTGCGATCACCCCCTCGCACCACTGCCTGATTATGCGCCTCTGCTAGCGCCACCGGATAGCCAAATCCCTTTTGCACCTGGGCTAGCATCAAGCTCAACGCCGAATCGAGCAGGTCACTATCTTCTACCACCCACTGCGGAAATTCCACTCGTGCTACCTCTGCCCCTACGTGCACATAGCAAAAATAGACCGTATGCTCGCCATAGCAGCTTAAAATATCCGCCGAACTTTTCCACAGCGGTCCCCGTTCGCCCGGCGATAGCGTCGTTGCCCATAGGGTGACATCGCGCAGTGGCGAAAACACCTGGCAGGGCATTTGGCCGCGCTGATCGTCGCAGTGCGTCCGACAGTCCGGCCCTTCATAAGGACAGGCTTGCAGTCGCAAAAAGTTCAGCGCCTCCCCGCTACGAGAAGAGCTGATGTAGCCCATCACCGGAATTCTCTGCTCGCGTAGCTTATTCCAAGCTTCTAGAACAGGCAGCAGGATTTCATCGCGAGCCGCCGCGGGAATCTGTTCTAAAAACCAGTAAATCAAAGAGCCATCTGTCATTGCTAATACAGGTGCGGATGGGTTCCCTCCTCTAATTCCCGATGGTTTCTCCAATAGCTGAGCGGAGTCGCAGCCCTGCTCTCCTAACTCAGCTAACATGACGGCTTCGGCAGCGGTACGCTTATACCCCATCCATTCTTCTGTACTGATTCCCCACTGACGTGAGGCATAGAGATCTTCAGCGCGGTAGATTACTTCGGGCAGGCTATCGAGCAGTGGGTATCGGCTTTGGCCATAGTGGATGATTACCCGGCTGATGTTCAACAAATAGCAGTAGGCGATTTCGTGATGACTAGGAGAGATTTGCGAACCGTCAGAAGAAATGACGGTGTGAGCTTCGGGTGCTTTCGGAAGAGCAATCTTTGTTTCTAGCGGTTCGAGCGGTTCGGCAGCGGCGAAAAGCAGGCGATCGCGATACTCATCCAACCGCTGGGTCAGCTGCGCCTGATTTCCCTTTGCCTTTTCCATCAGTGTCTGAGCAATCTCTACTCGCCGCCGAGCCGCCTCAGCTTCTTTGCTTAGATGGTCGCTGATGCCCTGCATCTGGCGGGCGAGTTTGGAGAGATCGAGCATGGGTAAGCTACATCCATCTATCGAACGTTTGTACTGCTTGCTGCAATGATAATAGATGAATTCGCTCGTTTTGTCTGGCGATGGTATGATCGCCTTCTAGGTTGTATCCCCAATCTGCCAAAAACAGCTGCACCTCTTTTAGATCGTCCTGCTCGGCAACCGCTTTCAGCGCAGGCAGTCGATCTTCAATAAACCAGATGTCTGCAACGCCGTGTTTCTCTTTTAATAGACGCAGAGTCTCATACTTTGGTCGTTTAACTTCTTTGCCAAAGATGCGATCGCCTGGAAAGGCTATTCCACTTTGAGCCAACAGCGCCTCAATGAATCTCCCTTCTTTCGTGCTGACAATGTATATCGGAATATCGCTATCTAACAATTCGCTCAGCCGCTCGATTACGCCAGGATAAAACCGATGTAAATCTAACCAGCTCTGTAAATCAGACTTAATCTTTTGGTCTCGGACGCCATCCAGCATCTGTACCGACTGTTGTTTCGTTAGGTTCGCTGCCTCCAGATACGGCAGTGCCATCTCCGGCCACTCTTCAATAATCTGCTGATCTTCAGCGCCTTGCACCAATGCCGCCACCAGCACTGGCATCTCCCAACCCGTTTCAATCACTGGACGCAGCGGATAAAACCGCTGTGCTAATCCATCTGGTGGCGTTGTCTGTGATGGCTCAAACAGTTGACAGTAGGCTTGCCAGGCCGTCTCGAAATATTCGACCAGACCATCACAAATTACGCCATCAAAGTCAAATGCAATCAGAGAAGGAAAATTCATACGAGGTTGCCAGAACATTATGCAAGCGTTAGCAAATGCGTGCCGCTTCAGCCATAGATTACTACACTGACTCACTACACTCATCAAGCAACAGAAGCACAGAAGGCGCATTTTTCTCGGTTGCTAAAATCAGCCTCTAGATAGCTACATCAGTAGAGTACGAACAATTTAATTGTCCATATAAACTTTTCTTCTAGGTATTGCACCTAGATTCGCCTGGTTGTATTTTGGGAAAAGTGATTCAAACGCGCAGCCGGACTCTTATGGGTTCGGCTGTCTCAATTGTCTGTTTGACTACAAATCTGCTGTAATGATAGATACGATTACTAATCGGTATGAGTGTCAGAAAAGATATATTTCTAAACTTTTAAAGCAATGAGCGCAGCTAATTCTATTAACCCAACCCCATCTGGTCAGTCCGAACCTGAGCAACCTCAGATTCGCGTGACTAAGCGCGGCACCCCGTTCGTGCGACCTTCTGATATTTTCCACAGTCAGGTTGGTCGTATTCAAATTAAGCGAAATAAAAGCATTACCTTGCCAAAAGCGGCTCCTAAGGTGTCGCTAGATAGTAGTCATGAGGAAGCCGAGATCAATCGGTCTAACTCTGATCCCAAAGCAGCACACCAAAGCAGCTCTTCAAAAGTGCCACAGGAAACTTTTTCTACTTCGCCTGAAAACCTTACAGAAATTGAGTCAGTCTAAGAATTGTTTGGTATTAATGAGCTGATTTTGCCTCTGTTAGGGGGCTATCTATTTATTACTAGGTGTCTGATCACCCGCTATGTTGCAAGGCTGTGGTCTGGGTATCGGCTGATTTTTAATTCGGCGATCGCAGGTGCGTGTTCACTGATTGCTACTGTCGTTGTACTTGGGCTTGCTAGACAAGAATTTCCGGTTTCTGTAGAAAACCTTTCTACCTTCTTCAATATTCCAGGCTACTCAAATCTAGGTAGCTCTCTAGTTGCCTTCTTTCTAGCAAATCTTGGCTGGATACTCTTCAACTTTGTATTGACTGTGAGAGACAGGTTGTCTGGGGGTGATCGCCAGAAGCTGAGTATCAAATATATAGAAAACTATGCCAATGCACTCCAAGTCTTGTTAGCAAAGTCTATGCAAGAGACCAGGCAAGTTTCCGTTTCTCTCAACAGTGGAAAGGTATACATTGGTTTTGTGACCAAGCTTAACGAAGGACAAGGCAGTCAGGAGTTTATCTTGCTTTGGCCTCAGTTCTCTGGCTATCGCGATCAAGAAACCAAGCAGCTAATTATCACGCGAGACTACTCACATATCTACGATGCAATAGCAGATCCCACTAGTGAACTGAGCGACGTTACGGTCAATGATTTTCAAACTGCAATTTCTGTTGCAGATATGTACTCTGTGAGTATCTTTAATCCGGCGGTCTACAGTCGCTTTGCTGAGATCTATGAGGATGGAGACGCTGAGCTAGAAGACGAACAGGAATTAGTTGGTACTAGAACTGACTAAACGAGGATTACTCTCTACCGAACTTTAGACTACCGAACTTTAGAAATCGCCGCCGTGCGCCGTGCCCACAGCGCTAAGCCTGCGCCTGTTGCAAACATCAGCAGACTGTATATTGCGGCTGGAATTGACATCGTGGGATTGTTAAGCAGGGTGGGGGCGCTAGCGACTGCGATCGCCAGTGTCCCGTTTTGAATACCCACTTCACAGGTCACCGCCGTAGCGCTCTTGTGGTCGAGCATAGCCGCCCTAGAGAGCAGATAACCCAAAGCCATCGTCATGAGATTGAGCGTCAGGGTAACCCAGCCAACTTGCAGGATATAGCTGACAAGATTGGCCCGCTCAGCTAGCAGCAGACCAAAGATAATCAGACCCAAGAAGAATAGCGACAGCCACTTCACCCACCTTTCGACCTGAGCTGAGAACAAAGGTACATATCGGTGTAGCAGCATGCCAAAGGCAATTGGAATCAGCGTAATGACTGCAATCTGTATTACCGTTTCTAGAAAGGGTAGCTGTAGAGAAACGCCTTCTCCAGCGAACTGCTGCGAGGCCAAATTTACAACAATAGGAATAGTGAATACGGTGATTAAACTGCTGATAGCAGTCAGCGTCACCGAAAGCGCCACATTACCATCTGCTAAATAGGTGAGCATATTTGAAGTAGGACCTCCCGGACAGGCGGCTAGGATCATCACGCCGATTGCCAACTCAGGCGTTAATGGGAAGGCCGAAGCCAACAAAAATCCTATCGTCGGCAGCAGGAGTAACTGCGCGACCAAACCGATTAGCACTGCTCTAGGCTCTACGAAAATACGCTTGAAGTCAGCGGGTGTCAGACCCAGGCCCATGCCAAGCATAATGATGAATAAGGCTAGGGGAAGAAAAACAGCAGTGAGCAGGCTAGATTCCATAGAACTAAATCAGTAAATCAGTTTTATATTCTGAGGAAAGTAACAGCCAAGGGCCAAGCAGGAAACCTTAGCGTAAGGACTTTCATTCAGACTGGGTGATCGCTTCGTAGAAACCTCCTGCTAAAGCGCACGTAACACCAAAAGCGATGGCATAGCTAATCACATTATCTGTCTGCCGAGCGGGTGAAAGACCAGAAACCTGCTCAACCACACCGCGAATTAGAAAAGACCCTATCAGACCCGCTATGAAGAATATAGCGATCGCAGAACTCCTCTGCCTATGAGTCTTTTTGGCAAACAAAACGCCATACCATGCTACCAAAGCAGTCCCAATCAAGTTCCCTAGCATAGAGAGAAGAGCGCCGTTGTCTTTCAGGTAAGGGTACAAGAGATTACTGCTGATTAGAACAACAAAGCCGCCAATACAAAGACCGACGATAAAGCCCTGTAAAGCTCTTGGGGATAGGAGCGATCTTGTCAGATCAGTAAAAAAGTTCATAGCGACCCACCTTGTGAGCCCTGTGGTTTTTTGGGCTGGTCGGGTGCATCAAAGTGATAGCGAAAATCATGCGTTAGGGTCAGCTTGCTATTGTGCAGACTCTCTCCCTGTAGCTTTGCGATTGCACTATCGACAAGCTCTTCTTTTAATCCCACATATTCGACTCCTGGTTGCTTACCTTGTGGGTAGCTTTCCAAAGGCTTTATCTTGACATCGTCGAATCCATGTCGAGAAAACAGATCTCTTATGTCACAGTCTGAAGTCTTGTCAGATAGGTTGCTGACCTTGATCTGGTAGCCAGTAGTGTCTGTGGTACTCATAGTAGATACGTAAGGTAGAAGTTTACTTTTCAATATTCTTTACGGATATTTCAAAGTATATGCAAATAAGTAATCTCTATGACCTTGTTTTGCAGATTTTTCGCAGGTTTTCTGAATCTTCTGCCTGAGTGGTTGTTACGTAGCCCTTGATTTGCTCACATCCTCTTTCTATGAGCTTGGGTAGGCTGAGGTCTTCAACTTGCCAGAGCAGCACTTTTCCTTGAAAGTCAGCAGAGATTAGCCGCCTACCATCCGGGCTGAAACCGACAGCGTTTACGTCACTTTGATGTCCGAGCAGCGTGGCGATTAGTTTGCCATCGTGCTGCCAAAGTTTTAGGGTGCGATCGCTGCTAGCAGAGGCAATCATCTGACCATCTGGGCTCATACCCACGCCTAGTACAGCCGCCTGATGATCACTACCACCAACTGTAGACGTGTGTGTACCGCTTTCCCGATCCCAGAATTTGACGCTCTGATCGCCACTGGCAGAAACAACTGTTTGACCGTTGGGGCTAAACGCGGCCTGCCGAACCTGGTCTGTGTGCCCTTCGAGCTGTTTGAGCAGATGACCATCTAGATCAAAGATCCTAATGGTATTATCAGCACCTGCTGTAATCACGTTTTTGCCATCTGCACTAAATCGAACGCTTAGCACCCAGCTTTTATGTCCATCGAGGCTAGTGATATCTGTTCCATCTGGTCGCCAGAGCTTTACCGTGCCATCCTCGCTGGCAGACGCAATTGTTTCGCCGTCAGGGCTAAAGCTGACGCTACGCACCGTGTCATCATGCTTCTTGAACTGTCTTAATTTTTGACCTTTTCTGTTTTCTGGCTTTCGTTCTTCTAGGTTTGCAAGCTGTATCAGTCCATCATTGGTTGCGATCGCGATGGTCTTTGCATCAGGGCTAAAGCTAACGTCACGAATAGAACCTACAGACTGAATCACATTAACTAGAGAATTATCTACAGTATCCCAAAGCCTTACAGTTCTATCATCTGTTCCACCTGTCGCAATTCTCTTGCCGTCGGGACTAAACTGAGCGCTGTTCACAGAACCGGTATGTCCCTGCAAAGCAACCAGTGGGGTCTGATCTATCTGCCAAATCTTTGTTAGACCGTCGTTTCCTACTGTGATTAACCTACGACCGTCCGGGCTAAAGTCTAAGCTGCTGAGCGGGCCGATATGCGCCGCCCAGCTATCAACCTGCTCACCGTTTTGGCTCCACAGACTCACTTTCCCATCCGCATTACCAGAGGCCAGGACTTGACCTGTCGGCGCAAACGCAACGCTTCTAATCGACATATCCTGTTCTAAAGGGTCTACAAGCTCTCTTAGAAGCTGTCCTTTCCGGTTCCAAAGTCTGGCGGTGCCGTCCATGCTAGCGCTAGCTAGTATCGTTCCGTCAGGACCCAGGTCAGTCATAACCACAGCACTTGGCGCTGCCGCAGAAGAGATATCAGGCAACGCTGCATGGGTTGGGACCAAAGGCAGGCTATCAAGATTCCAGAACTTGATTGTTCCATCATCACTCGCCGTGATAGCCCAACTGCCATCGGGGCTAAACTCTGCTGAACGAATTCGGCTGCTGTGGCCTCCTTGCAGCGTTTGCAGCAGTTGACCTTCGCGGCTCCAGATTCTGACGATTCCGTCTGCTGCGCCTGTAATTAGGCGCTGACCATCAGCGCTGAACTGCACCGTAAAAACTGTTCCTTTAGTATCGTCTGCTGCCTCGATAACTTGAAACGACCCAGTTGAGAGATTCCAAAATCTCACAGTACCATCTCGACTAGCAGAGGCTAGCGTCTGCCCATCAGGACTAAATCGAACGCTCATAACAGCGCCTGTGTGGCCAGCCAGCCGCCTAGAGAGCTGGCCGTCTGCGTAGCTGACAACAATCTCACTGTCGTAGCCCCCAGTGGCAAATAGGCGTCCATCCGAGCTGTAGTCTACTGCCTGCACAATGCCGCGATGCTGGGATAGGCGATTGTGTTCTTTATTCCAGAATGTGGCTGTCGCTAGTGCGGTTGTAGTATCGGTGTGCATCTCTGGTGATAGCCGATTTCCTGGAAGCGAAAGTAGGCGATCGGCAGCTACTAAACTATCTACTAATGCGTCAAGCTGATATCGATTATTAGCAAAGTTAGCCGACGAACTACGCCTGAGCGCAGTCGTCAGATTGAACTGGGCTATCAGCGCCTGTATGAAGGCGAGTACGGCGACAGCCGCAATCACCGTGGTAATTGAGATTGTAATCCCTTGGCGCTGACGCTTTTGCTGCTGCTTTAGCCTGAGGCTGCGCTGAATAAATTCTGTTTCTAGGCGGTTAAATCCGTGGTCAAAAGATTGCAGCAGTGCTTCTAGCAGGTCGAGATAGGGACTGGTATGCCAAAGAAATCTTGTAGACTGCTTGCGTAATCGTCTTTTTCTGCTTGGAATCTGCTTTATTTCTGTTTGATTCTTTTCCTTTGCCTGACTCCATTCATTCGTCGCTTGGGTCAATCGCCGTCGCAAAGGCAGTCTTTCTTCCTCGGCTCGCTTCCAGATTAGCAATTTCTCCCATCCTCTTACTAACGCGTCGTGGGCGGGTTCTATGTAGACTTCATCGCTTATATCTGTACTGGCGGTGATCAAGCGAGCAGACAAAAATCTCTCAACTACTTGCTTGACTCGACTTTCCTCCAGCTTGGGGTAAACCAGTTCAGAAGCAGGCACCTTTCGCCGGGCAATTTCTGTGCCAGCTGCCACCATGCGCAGCATCACATTCTTGATCGTTTGGGCATAGTTCAGGTCATGACGGACTAACCTTTCATACTCACAATTCGCTCTTTGCGTCAGGGAATAAACAACGCCTCCCATCTCTTCGTAGTCGGACTGCGTTAGTGCCCGATCAATCACGGTGTCACTACAAAGCGCAGCTTGCTGACGGGCTAAGTATTTTAGGTACAGTTCGCTCAGCGCAAACGACAAGAGCGGCAGCGCACCTGGCATATCAGCGACTTCGTCAATTAGCTGATCTACTAGTGCGTAGGGCTCAAAGTGAATGACTTTTGCTTCTGCTGGCTTTTCAATCGCTTCGCGTAGCTGCGTTCTAGTCATGGCTGGAACGATGAAGCGGCCTTTCTGCCAGCGGCTTCTTAGCTCTGTTTCGCCACGATCGCACAAAGGCTTGGGCGCAAACTTCAACCCTGCGTCTCTCAGCTGAGGTTCAAAATCTGAGCGCAGGCTCAATACAACCCTCAGATTCGCTCGATGCATATCAACAGCGGTCAAAATCTGTTGAAAAAAGCAATAGCGTTCGGTCTCGTCTGAGCAGAGCGTGATTACTTCTTCGCTTTGATCGATAAATATCAACAGCCGACAGTCAGGCGATCGCTCGCGCCAACTCGCAACGCTTTGAGCCAGCGTTTTCTCACCGCCTAAGAAATCGACAGTTGGCAGTTGAAACTGGCCTAAAGCGTGGTTCAACGATTCAAAAGGATGCTCACCTGGGCGCACAGTCGGCAGAATCTGCCACTCGTTTGTTTTGCTATTCTGAAGATGAGGAATAAGCCCTGCTTTGACCAAACTGGATTTGCCTGCTCCAGAAGCGCCCAGTACGACGGTAAGAGAGCGAGAGGCAACAAAATCTTGTAGCTGGTCTATCAGTAAATCTCTACCAAAGAATAGCTGGCTATGCTCTGCTTCAAATGGCTGTAGTCCGCGATAGGGGTTTGTTAGCTCATCTAGCACTGGCGCTGGCGGTAAGTTGAGATCGTGACCTGGCACCAAGAAGACATATTCACCTTTATCGTGCTGCTTTAGCGGGAAGATGCCCGGCGTCTGGCGAATAGTCTGGTTTTCGGTGGCAATCTCGACGCGATCACGCAAATACAGATACAGCTCTGTTGCAGTAATCACCCCATCTCCCGCAGGCCGATTCTTTTGAGCGGGGGGATAGGCGTCCGCTTTCCCGTCGAGGGCTTCTATAAAAGCAGCGGCAAAAGGAGAATGTTCTCCCGTTTGAGGCCGTTCACTAGTCAGGCTAAAAGCATCTAGCGCTGTTTGGTCATGGGCCGCAGAGGTCAGAATCTGCCAGGCTGGGTCTTGGATAAAGCGGTCATAGCGCTCTTGATAGATGATATTAGAATGACAAACAATATCGCGGGTAATCGACCAGCGAAACGCCCCAGCAAAGCAACAATCAAAGATTCCGAGAAAATGCCGACAGGAAAGTGCGCTTAGCGCAGCCTGTAGCAGCGGCATCGGCAGGTAGCTACGAGTATCTCCCGCTTTGGCATCTTGAGGAATTAGATAACCCTCCGGGCCGTCATCTCCATTGAGCGCAATTCCGTGCCCTGCAAAATAAAACAACAAACGACTATCTGGCTTGACCTGCTGCGGCAGAATATTTTCAATCAAATGCTGTAGAGCCGATAGCGTTGCCTGCTGATTGACTAGAACCATGACTTGATAGTGATGATCTTGTTGCAGTCGCTGGGCGATCGCCTTGACATCGTTCACAGCACTTTGCAGCGGACTAATGCCGCTTTCGTAGCAATCAATCCCTACGACAATCGCCAGATTATGAGAAAAGCCAGCCATGCAAATCCCTCCTTTCAGCACCCGTTGTTTCAATCAGCAAACATCACACTTACCTAGAATGCAAAAAATCACCTAGAAGTCCTTATGTTCGAGAGTGCGTACAGGCAGTCGAATGAAGTTATGTGACGCTATCAAAGAGAGGGATTAGCGATATAAATTGCTCAAACCGGCTGAAGTGTGTCGGTGGAGCTTGATTCTAGGTGGGATTTTGATTGAGGTTCCGACCGGTAATGAAGTGGTAAAACAATCGTAAACGTCGAGCCAACGTTGGGTTCAGAGCTGAGGTGAATGCTGCCCTGAAGCAGCTTGACCATTTGACGGGCGATCGCAAGTCCTAGCCCTGTGCTGCTTTCTAACTTTTGCCCAGCGTCACCCTGGTAATAGGGCTCAAAAATATGGTCCTGCTCGTCTGCTTTGATGCCTAGTCCGGTATCTGTCACAGCGACTTCTACCACATCGACCTCTTGATCAGGAACGCGCCGCGCCTGCACTTTAATACCGCCGTCTTCTGTGTAGCGGACCGCGTTACTCATCAGATTAGTCAGCACCTGCCGCAGTCGGGTCTGGTCGGTCGTCATTGTCCCAATGTCAGTATGACAATCCACCTCAATCGAGAGTCCCTTCTGCTGTGCCAAAGTGTTCAAGACCATCGCCACCTCTGCAACTAGCTCGCAAATTTCAACAGACTCTATGTTGACCGCTATCTGCCCGGATCGGTTATGAGAAATCTCTAGCGCCTCGTTGATCATCGCTAGCAGCCGTCTGCCGTTTGCCAGTACCTGTTCAATAAAATCTAGATTGGGGGCGCTATGGGCACTTTGCTGTCGCAAAAACAAGTCGGAATAGCCAATAATGCAGCTCAGCGGACTTTTGAACTCATGGGCGAGATAGGCCATATTCTTTTGCTCATTGCGAACCAGGCGATCAAGCTCTTGGTTGCTAGCCATCATTTCGTTGTACAGCCAGTTCACCTCGCGCAGTCGCTCATCGGTATAGCGCTCTAGGCAAAAAGCGATCACTTTATCTAGCACGCCATCAATTAGCCGGGTTGCGCGTAGGGTCAAGATGGGGTCGCTTGCCAGTAGCTTTCCTTCTAATGTGTCAAAGATGATGTTGCGCAGAACGCTGTATTCGCGGACAATTTCGCCTGCGTTGTAGCCCTGTTCGGCTCGCAGTTCGCCATGGATGTTGGCTTTGTCTATGGCGCTGCGGACGTCTGCGGGATCTGGATTGGACAGGAGATGGGCGATCGCATCTAACAGCCCCGGCAGACTATCCAAAATAGCCTCGTAGGTCAGCGTTTGGGTGCTCTCGATCCGGCTATCTTCACGAACCTGCGCCATCCACGTATCAATGATGGTGCGCTTCTGCTTTGCTAAGAGCTGACCAAAATCCATCTCTGATACTTCCTATTATTTAATTCCTAATTCTTAAAGAAAATTTTATGTACACCTGAAAGTTAACAGACTTCTCCAACAAATACGTCACCTTTTAGAGATATGGGCTTGACATCCCCACCAATCGTTAGAATGGATTGAGTTGATTTTCCTCAATATCCGGGCTTCGGCTACGCTCAGTCCTCAGTTATCCCATTTCCGGTGGCCGAGCGCAGTCGAGACCCCATTCCCTATGTCCTCCTTCTCGGATCAATTCGATGTCATCGTCGTTGGCGCAGGCCACGCTGGGTGCGAGTCTGCCCTAGCCGCTGCTCGCTTGGGCTGTCGGACGCTACTGCTGACTATGAATCTAGACCGGATTGCCTGGCAACCCTGCAATCCTGCTGTCGGTGGTCCGGCCAAGTCTCAGCTTGCACATGAGGTCGATGCGCTAGGTGGCGAGATTGGCAGAATCGCCGATCGCACCTACCTGCAAAAGCGGATTCTCAATAGCTCGCGCGGTCCCGCAGTTTGGGCACTGCGGGCGCAGACGGACAAGCGTGAGTATGCCGCTGTGATGAAGTCGGTAGTAGAAAATCAGGAAAATCTGGTACTGCGCGAAGGGATGGCGACTGATTTGGTGCTGGGTGACCAGGCATACAATCGGGGTGAAATTATTGGCATCGAGACCCATTTCGGCATGCGCTTTGGCTGTGGGGCCGTCATCCTCACTACGGGCACCTTTTTGAACGGCACTATCTGGGTTGGCAAAAAGTCCCTATCCGCTGGTCGCGCCGGAGAGCCTGCCGCTATTGGCATGAGCGAAACCCTAAGTCGCCTCGGATTTGAAACAGGTAGGCTCAAAACGGGGACGCCCGCTCGTGTGGACAAGCGCTCGGTTGACTACAGCCAGCTCGAAGAGCAGCCCGGCGACCCAGACGTTCGCTGGTTTAGCTTCGATCCAGACGCTTGGCAAGAACGCGAGCAGATCCCCTGTCATATGACTCGCACCACCGCCGCCACCCATCAGCTAGTGCGAAACAATCTGCATCTTTCCCCTGTCTATGGTGGCTGGGTCGAGGCCAAAGGGCCACGCTACTGCCCCTGTATAGAAGATAAAATCGTTCGCTTTGCTGACAAAGAAAGCCACCAGATCTTTATCGAGCCAGAAGGCCGCGATTATCCCGAACTCTACATTCAGGGGTTCTCTACTGGTTTGCCAGAACATTTGCAAGTGGAAATGTTGCACACGCTGCCAGGACTAGAAAACTGCACCATGCTGCGGCCTGCCTACGCGGTAGATTACGACTACATTCCGGCTACTCAGTGCTTCCCGACTCTGATGACTAAGAAAGTCAAGGGGCTGTTTTGCGCGGGTCAGATTAACGGTACGACCGGATACGAAGAAGCTGCTGGTCAAGGGCTGGTTGCTGGAATTAATGCGGCTCGCCTCGTACAAGAAAAAGAGATGATTGTCTTTCCTCGCGAAGGCAGCTATCTAGGGACGCTGATTGACGATCTGTGTACCAAAGACCTACGCGAACCCTACCGAGTGCTGACTTCTCGATCGGAATATCGATTGATTTTGCGTTCTGACAACGCCGATCAGAGGCTGACGCCGCTGGGTCGGGAGATTGGGTTAATTGACGATCGCCGCTGGCGGCTGTATCAGCAAAAGCAAGAGAATATTGCAGCGGAAAAAGAGCGACTACATACAGAAAGGGTGAAAGAGCACGATCCGGTCGGTCAGCAGATCTACGCGGATACGCAACAGAAAATTAAAGGCTCAGTGACGCTAGCTGATTTGATTCGTCGGCCCAAGTTTCACTACGAGAATTTAGAAAGTTATGGACTAGGCAATGCGGCCCTCACTCGCGCTGAAAAGGAGGGTGCTGAGATCGATATCAAATATTCGGGCTACATTCAGCGCCAGCAAAAGCAAATTGATCTGGTTTCTCGCCAGACTAATCGTTCTTTGCCGCAGGATTTGGACTACATGACGATTGAGACGCTGTCGATGGAGTCTAGAGAGAAGCTGAACAAGGTGAAACCGCTGACGGTAGGACAGGCTACTCGGATTGGCGGGGTGAATCCAGCGGATGTGAATGCGCTGTTGGTGTTTTTGGAAGTGCGCGATCGCACTCAACCTGATCTTTCTACAGCCGCAACATAGCTAAAGACGGAGGCTAACGGGTTCTGTGTCTTTGTTCTAGAGCGTTGCAAAAGCTATTGAGGCTATCTAGTAACGCATTGTAGTAGGGATAGGCATCGTCTCTGGTATCTTCGAGCTGAGCATATAGGGTTAGCTCTGGTTCTGGTGCTAGGCTATCCGTAGAGAACTTTAGCCCTGCGTTGGTTAGGCGGGTGGATGCGAACTGACAAGTCAGCGCTTCGCTATCGCAATCAACAACGCACCAACAGTATGGGTTTCACCTCTATCGAGGTCGCCTATCCTAGGTAAAATCAACTCTGCTCCTGGTAGTCTTTCCAGCGATTCATTGACAGCCATTATCCTGCCTCTCCTGAATTTTGTTTCGTCTGTTCAACTCTTTCAATAAAGCGCTCAACCTTTCTTCTGAGAGCATCAGGATCAATCGAGGGAAAGCGAATCAAGTCAGGTTCGATGTTTGAACGCATTCGCGAGTTTTCCGGCACTGTCAAATCTATCGTACCTGCCTGTATCAGCTCTGTTCTGACTGCTGCGATTGAACAAACTCTATGATGTGCTGAGTGAGTGGATGATCAGAGAGTTCGCTTTGTCTTCCGGCCTGTACGACAGTGGAAATGAGACCAATAAAGTTGTTGAGAACTGTTTGAGTGGTTGGATGCTGCTGGCCAAGGCGATTGGTGAGAATTGTGATCGCCGCTATATACATCGGTTCGGCTTCCTCATAGCGCCCTTGACTTTTGTAGAGGAATGCGAGGTTGTTCAGGCTAGTCGCCACCTGCGGATGGTCCTCTCCCAGTAGCTTGCGCCTCAGGTCTAACGCTTGGCTATAGAGCGGTTCAGCTTCCTCATAGCGCCCTTGACTTTTGTAGAGCGCTGCGAGGTTGTTCAGGCTAGTCGCCACCTGCGGATGGTCCTCTCCTAGTAGCTTGCGACTCAGGTCTAACGCTTGGCTGTAGAGCGGTTCAGCTTGCTCATAGCGCCCTTGACCGTAGTAGAGCGCTGCGAGGTTGTTCAGGCTAGTCGCCACGTCCGGATGGTCCTCTCCCAGTAGCTTGCGCCTCAGGTCTAACGCTTGGCTATAGAGCGGTTCAGCTTGCTCATAGCGCCCTTGACTTTCGTAGAGCCCTGCGAGGTTGTTCAGGCTAGTCGCCACCTGCGGATGGTCCTCGCCGAAGCGCTTTTGCGTTGCTGCTAGGCATTTCTCGTACCAGGGTTCGGCGTCGGCGTAGGCTCCTTGCCCTGCGTAGAAGCGGGCCATTGCTACAAACGGCCAAGACAGCTCGTTCTCATCATCGCTCAGCCAATCTTGCCACTGCGTTGCTGCCTCCGCAATATGCGACATAGTTGGCGTTAGCTTTAATATCAATTCTCTAATCGGTGTGCTCGGCATCTGCGCCGAGAGTGACACCATTAGCCGACAGTAGGCTCGCTTGAGTTCATCTGTATCTTCTCGCTGGTCTAGCTTCGCTAGGCAATACTCTCTGACTAGCTGATGAAGCTGATACAGCCCCGGTCCAGACCGCTGTAACAAGCTTCGAGAGACTAGCTCGTCCCGGCTATCTTCAATCTCTTCCTGCTCGTCTTCTGTCTCTACCACAGCGCCCGCTACCGTCCACGGAATCTGCGTTAGCGCAAACAAGCTCAGCCAGCAGGCCGTCTTCTGAGTCTCTTCGTCTAGCACCTGCCAGCTCAGCTCGAATGCCTCTACCACGCCAAGCTTCGCCCTCATGCCGGGATACGCCTTTTGCAGCGCCCTAGCCCCTGTCCGCTGCGACTCTAGCCGCCTTTGCAGCGTTTGATAAGTCACGTCAGGCTTGTCTCTCAGGTAGTTCCCCAGCAGTTCTAGCCCCAGCGGCAGATACCCCACCCACTTACAGACCGCCTTCTCCGCCGCTACCTCTGCTTCGCTGTCCTCTTCTCGATTACCAACAATCTGGCGCAGTAGCCGCAGCGCATCTTCCTCACTGAGTACCTCAATCGCAAACGGCTGTACCCCTACCGCTAGCCGCTGTCGCCGCGTCGTCATCAGCACCCGAAATCGCTCAGGCGTGACGCCCAGGCTCAGCGGCAGCCAGCCTTCCACTTTGGCGTATTCAGATACATCGTCATACACCACCAGCACCTGCCTCGCCTCGCCGTCATCGTCGGGCCAGCGATTCCAGCAGTACTGCACCTGTGCTGCTAGCGATCTTCCCTCCGGCGGCGTCAGATCCAGATACACCACCGCGAATTCCACGATTTGCGGCCCTACCTCTGCATCGCGCACCTGTATCCAGCAGATTCCGCCCGGATAGTCCGCTGCATACGCCTTTGCATACTGCTTGGCTAGCTCTGTCTTACCAATGCCGCCCATGCCGTTGATCGCAGTAATCGCCACCTGCTCCCGTTCGCAAAGCTGAGCGTGCAGCCGTCGCAGGGCGTCTTCTCTACCCACAAATGTTTTGCTGCCACTATCGGGCACATTGTTTTTCTGTCCGGTCGATGCTGGCGTTGGCGTGGGTAGATTGCCAATGCTTACACTGACCTGGTTACGATTACCGTCGATGACAACGCTACCACTACCAATATCTCTCCCAACTGAGATATTTTGCTGAGCAGTCGGCTGCTGCGCTGCCTGCAAAATCTCGGCTAGCGACTGAGCTAGATTGTCCTCTCTTTGCAGCAGCTCGATTAGCTTTGTCTGTAGCGCCTGCTGATAGGCTGTCTCTTCTGGTGCATTAGCCGCTTGCTCTAGTGCCGTTCGCGTCGGCTCGTCGTCTTTTGCCTTAGTCCATAGCTGCGCATACAGCGCCTTCGCCTGGTCAAAGGCATCCGCGCCCGCCTTCTTGACCGCGCCCTCACCCAGCTTGTTTAGCAAGACGGGGATGAAGGGCGCGATCGCCCGAACCGTTTCTTCACCAATCTGATTAATAGGAACCATGCGTTGCTCGCGCTAGCCTAAAGTCGGCTAGAAGTTAGCTGTAAGTTTATTGACACGTTTAGAAACATACTGATAGTGTGATTTTGGTAGTGATGCGATCGCACCCCTGTAATCCTACAGGTGCGGTCGAAACATCCACCCAACCCCTTAAAAATTAGCCGTTGCTACCGATGGCTGGCACCACCGATAGCAACTCGCCCCCAGTCTGAATCAGGCAGACAGGAGGTTGTGCATATGATTGCACAGCCACCCTGACTCTTGGCAAGTTGGGGTGGCTAGTTTTTAAGGTTTCTTCCCGACTAACACACCAGAAGAGACCTCAAAAAACTATGAAAACGCTCCTTTTCCCAACTGTCCAGCCCGCTCGCAGCGTATCTATTCGCGGCATGACAGAACAGCCCGCCCCCGATCTCTCCCCGCTCACACCGCTCCCTAGCCATCCCGGCAGAGCGTATATTCGTCATATCCTGCTCGGCAATCCAGAAGCGGTCCAGCAAACTATTCACCTATTGCACACGCTGCGCTACACAGAAACAGTCCTGTGGAGCCGGGCGATCGCCATCCAAGACCCGCTAGTGATTCCACCCGCTCCTGGAGAAGTCATCAGCCTACTGCGAAAACAAGTGTAGCTTTTTCTATTCAACTATCTCGTCTATTCAACTACCTCATCAGCGCGAGAAACAACAGAATTAGGCAGCACAACGCCCATCGCCGCAGCCGCAGCCGGGTTGATTGCTAGCTGTGAATCTTCAACAAATTCAACAGACAGATCGCCCGGTCTGCTGCCGCCTAGCACTTCGACTACCATCTCTCCCGTCTGGCGACCCATATCGTAATAGTCAAAGCCGACAGTCGCGATCGCCCCCCTGCTCACCGCATCCATCTCCCCCGCAAATACGGGCACCTGATTCTCTCTCCCTACCAAAGTTACTGACTCCACAACAGAGCTCACTGCGTCATCAGTTGGCACATAGATTGCATCTACCAACCCAATCAAACTTTCCACCGCTGTTGTCACCTCCTCAGCAGCTGATACAGTGACCGCTCTGATACCTAGATTTTGTTCTACTGCATTCTCATTCACTAGCGAGATCAGACTAGGTGGACTGCTTTCACTGGCGCTGTAGACGATACCTAACGTTGTTGCTTCTGGCAAAATCTCTTTGATTAGTGCTAGCTGCTGACCGACAGGGGGGCGATCGCTAAGACCGCTAATGTTGCCACCGGGTTCATCAATATCAGTCACTAATTCTGCATCGACTGGATCGCTGACGGCTGAGAAGACGATAGGGATATTATTCGTTGCTGATGCAACAGACTTGGCGCTAGGGGGTGCGATCGCCACAATCACATCCGGGCTAGCCGCCACATATTTATTCGCAATTTGCCTCGCCGTCGCCGGACTCCCTCCGGCACTACGCCACTCCCAGCGCAGCGTCTTACCCGCTTCATAGCCAGCCGCCGCTAGCTCATCTTCTATTCCGCTACGCACCGCATCTAGCGCCGGAAGCTCTACCGTCTGTGTCACTGCCACAAAGGGCATATCAGCCGTATCGCCTATCGGCTGTCCACCCCCTGTACAGCTAGATAAGGTAGTCGCTAAGATGCTGACTGTTCCCAACAGGGTAATGCTCAAGCAGGTTGTACGGTTCATCACAAAGCCTACTTCCGAGCCGGAGACACCGTCGCCGCTACCATGCCTAGCGCAATGTAGGTGCCACCCACCACATACTTCTGCCGCCGCAAGAATGAAGCGTGCCGAACCAGCCACTGCCGCATGTTCCCAGCGATTAGCGCATAGGTACTGTCGCTAGCAAGACCAATACACATAAACACCAAGCAAAGCGGAATTAACTGCTGCCACACTGGGCCCGCACTTGGATTAATGAACTGAGGCAGGAACGCCAAAAAGAA
>JBCCOH010000073.1:0-27301 GCA_039111275.1 Cyanobacteria bacterium P01_D01_bin.1
AGTCGTTGTTGTAGCCGAACCGAGAGTCGCCAACCGGGTCACCCCAGGCGGCAATCACATCGTAGGTAAAGCCGTCGGGTAGAACAATGTCGTCTTGGATTGCATACTGTGCGTATTCGAGTGGCTGTCGGTCGGTGCTGACTTTGACCGCGTCGTACGGCATCGGGCTTCTGATTGGCTCGAACGGCTTCGCGACTGGATTCTTTGCTGCCTTTTCGACTGCCTTGTCGACGGTGGTAGCCACCGAATTAGGAGCCGAATTAGTAGGGATACTTGAATCCGAGGCTGTCTGGTTTGATCCACAGCCCATTGGGCCGAACGCTGAAGATCCTACAGTTGCTCCTAAAAATAGTAAAAGCTGCCGACGATTTAGACTCATGGTGATGCAAACGGTGATGCAAAGCAGTACGGTCTGGCAGTGTAGATAAATCAGGTTAAGGATAGGTGAACGTGTTCACAGTCTGTCGCAATCTGCGCTTTTAGCCGATCTAGAGACTCAAACTTTTGCTCTGACCGAATGAAGCTTTCTAAGCTCACTGTCAGAATTTGGTCGTACAAGTCGCCGCTCCAATCGAGTAGATGCACCTCAATGCTGAGCGACTGACCATCGACAGTAGGGCGATTGCCGATGTTCATAACGCCCTTTTGTCCGTTGTTTGGGGAATCACCTTCGCTAGCTTGATCGCCGTACACCCGTACGCCGTAAACGCCAGTTCGAGGCAGATATTTGTTGTTAGGGACCTGTAGATTGGCGGTCGGAAAGCCGATGGTCCGTCCTAGCTGCTTGCCTTTGACGACTTTGCCTGTGAGGGTGTAGGGCCGTCCAAGGAGCTGAGCGGCAGTATCTGGGTGGCCTGTATCTAGGGCTGCGCGGATGCGAGAGCTGCTGATGCGATCACCTTGCTCATCATATTTCAGCGCTACCTGTGTGACTGGAATATTGTGATGGGCTGCGATCGCCCGCAATCCATCCGCATCACCACTACGCCCTTTACCAAAGCGAAAATCACTACCGACGCTAATCTGCCGCGCACCGAGTCCTTTGATCAAAATTTGCTCGACAAACTCCTGTGGGCTCAGTTCAGCCAGTGCCTGATTGAACGGCAGTAGCACTAGCTGCTCGATGCCTAGCTGTGAGAGCTGCCAGGTTTTTTCGGCGATGGGGGTAAGGAGCGATCGCGAGACGCCCGAAAAATATTCTCGAGGATGCGGAGAAAAGGTAACAACGGTAGCAAGCGGACGAGAGCCTACAGCACCGACTACTTCTGGCCTTACACGTGCTAAAGAATTCTTCGGAGAAAGCAGCTCAGCCTCCTGCAACTCTGTTCTCAACATTGCCGGAGGCTGAGCTGGCCAGTGGCTACTGCCGCTAGCAATAATGTCGCCATGAAGGGTTGCAATTGACTGAGCTGTCAGCGTTGACTGAACAGGAGCAGCCGCCGGGCAACCAAAAATCTGAGCCATCACCTGCCGATGACCCAAATGCACGCCGTCAAAGTTACCTAGCGCTATATTTGTCGGCGCTTTGACCGATTGAAGAGAAGAAGTAATCCACACGCTTAACATTCTGACACAAAGCCAGTCCATCAGCGCTCTAGAGCTATAGCAAAGTGAGGATGCATTCTTACTTTGCTAGAAGAGTTGCCTGTTGCCCCATAACGGTTTCAGCCGATGAGAATGTCCTAAGCAACTCTTCAAAAGCTATAGAAGACCAAAGCAAGCTATGCCCAAAAACAGACCAATAAAAAACCGAACTAGCCATTTAGACCAGCTCGGCACATCTGTTTGGTTGTTTCACACGTTAAAGAGGGAAATTTGCGGTTGGCTCTAGGCATTCTTCAAGAGATGCTTGACCAGATTATCTTTTACCATCATCTGCCGCATAACTTCGACAACGTATTCTTGGGCTTGCTCTAGGCTCAAGCCTTTCACTTGGTCTTTTACGACCTTGAGCTTGAACTGCTGTTCCATGCTAAGGCTGCCTGGCATTGTGTCACCGGATGTACTCATAACGGTCTCTTCTCCTCAGAAGGTTATATGGATCTGAACTAATTTCGCGAGATCCTTAAAACAGGCTGTTGAGTTTGGCTACAGAGATAAACCTCGATAAGCAAATCAACAGAATCAGAATTTGCCTTGACCTTAATCAAAAAATGGCTATGGGGTCTGACCAAATTTGATTAATTAGTGGAATTCTAACCTCGCTGCACACTATCGTCAAATTGTAAATAGATTCGGTAGCAAGAGTTACCTAAATTAATTGTTCAAGGTCTTTTTCCTGCTTTTCAGTCTTTGGGCGTATATAAGATATACGAATGAAAACCAGCCGAAACCCTTATACATTAGGGAACCTATCCGCAGATTCGCGGTTGATTTCCCAAAGCCAATCGTCCTTCGAATCATGTAGTTATGTTAACTATCTGCTTTTGAGTCGTGTTCATCCAGAAGGCTAGTTTTGTCTATTCGTTCACCTGTCCATAAGACAGAAGAGAAGCAAAAGGGGGGAAGAACAGCTACTAGATTGCTTCTGCCTAAGGGATGACAGCGCTATATTAATGAGTAGATATTTAGGACGAATAGGTAAGCAGTCTTTATGAACGTAATGGAGTTTTTCCAGCAGAGCGCTGGACAATGGCAGTCTCAAAGAACGACTCACCACCTGCCGTTTCGCCGCGCTGAGCTGGGCGGCTCTAATATTTCAGTCGAGGCGCTGCCTGCTGACAACGAAAAGGTTGTGGAAATCTGCAAGCTGCACGATGTTGATCCCAATACTGCCGTGGGCGGTGCGTATGTGCAGTGGAATGGCGAAATGGCTTGGGACAAAGAAGATGAGAACCACAAAGGGTCTACTGTTTTCGCACTAGTGCCCGATACCGACAATCCACAGAAAGGAAATTTGCTCAGAGAGCGTGGCTATGCTGAGATTGTGCCCGTGATTGGTCGCTTTGAGATGGATAGCGAGAACGGGTTGGTGCTGACCACTGAGTACGAAACGATGAGTTCGATTGAGCGGTTTTGGTTCCCCAATCCAGATTTGCGGATGCGCACTAGCGTGGTGAAGCGGTTCGGTGGCCTCAGCACAGCGTCTTTTTGTGCTGAGTCGCGGGTAGAAACGGTTCCAGAGAAGGAGAAAGATGACGCAGCGGCTCGCGAAGCGTTTGCTGTAGGCTCACAGTATTCTTCTTTTGGGTGGTAGCTTTGTTCTATTGGGGCGGCTATCGACGCTGGGCTAAATCGATGACAACATCAACAGTCCACTCGCTGATTTCTCCAATGGTGGGTAGTAAGTCACTGCTGGAATAAATGGTGGGTAACTCCTGCCCTTGCCATACCCAAACCTGTCGCTTTTGGATGTCGATTAGCCAGGCTAGCTGAGTGCCGTTTTCGATGCAGTGGAGTATTTTTCTTTGGAGTTTTAAGGTGCTTTGATCTGGCGATCGCACTTCAATCATCCAATCAGGCGCACCCTGAAAGGGTCCATCTGATTCTGGCAAGCGAGCAACTGCAATCACCGAAATATCAGGGACAGGAGACAGCGGCGGGATGACGCATCGAAGCTCTTGAATAGCTTCGTATTGCTCAGTTGCTGCATTGATCGCATCCACCAGATTTCTTTGCAATCGAGAATGATAGAGCGTAGGCATAGGCTTTTGATACGGCCTATCGATGAACTCCCACGCAGGTGATTCTTCAATGTCCGGCTGCTGTAAGAATTCTTCTAATGGACTCGTCTGTGTAGAAGATTGCATAGTCACTGCTATACCTGTACTTCATGGGCAAACCGCGTTACCTTATCGAATTCAAACGGTCCAGCGACTGAGCCCCAGACTAGCTCGTCTGTCTCTGGATCGCGGCCTCTGTCATAGCTAGTCATATGGCTTTCGGTGACGATGAACTCGTTATCGAGATAGGTACTTGCCCCTTTGCGAACGACCATACATTTTTTACCCGGTTCGACTTTGCCACGAAAGCTGTTCCCAGTCCATTCTACGAGGATGTCGCAGCCGTCCATTGGCTCTAGGTCGTCCGCGCTCAAGGTCGCGAGCTTGTCTAAATCGCGAGCCGCGCCGTAATATTTCTCTTCCTCTTTGACTTTGTAGTTCTCTAGCAGCACGTCGTTCTCTCGCTGGACAAAGTGCAGCACCCGCACCCGGTAGGGCTTGTTGAGCTGAAAGTTGTACGCTTGCTCTAGGTAGAGACTCACCCCCGACTGAAATCCCTTTGGCAGCGGACGCATACAGACTTGAATATGGGCAAAAAAGGGTGGATTTTCGATTGCCTGAGCCTGATTGCTGAAATCTGCGGCCATCCACTGAGTCAGAGTCGCTACATCGGTAGAGTGGGTCATGGTGTCAAAGAAATTTGGAAAGCGGTTAAAAAGCGTTAGTCCTATTCTCTCTCATCAAAGCGAGTGCGAAAGCTACCGTATTTAATCCAGTACTGATTGAGATCGTGATGCGGTGTATGCAGGCTAGCCTTCGCCTGAAACAGCACTACCCGGCGATGCGTCCCAATCCAGATCTTCTTCAATGGCTCTACTGAGATCAGAGTGCCGCCCAAGGCTTCCACGCAGGCTTCAAACTTATCGACAGTCGAAGCCTCAACCGTTTCAAAGATAAAAAAGTTGCCAGAACAAATCAGGTGGCGGCTGCGAATCCAAGCCTTCATCTTTTGAGCGGCGGGCGGCGGCAGCATTATAAATGCCCTAGCGGAAGTTCATGAGCAAAGCTCTCTCGTTTTTCAAATCTCAGCGCGCCTTCTGTCGAACCCCAGACATGTTCGCCTGTCTCTATATCCATGCCCTGATCGAGACTGACCCAGCTACGCTCAGTCAGCTCCACCCGACTGACTAAATAGGTCCACTTTCCCTTTCTCGGAATGCGACAGTTGTTCCCCGGTTCTACTCCGCCAACGAACATATCGCCTTCCCGACGAAAAACCATCGAACACCCCCGCCGCCGGATCGCCACCTCAGCTGGAATCGTTTTTAAAACGTCTGGGTTGTGACCAGAGCCCGCATAGGGAACGCCATCTTGAAAGCCATAGTTTTCGATATAGACGTGGCCCTCTTGTTCGATCACCCGGTGCAAACCCTGACGATAAGGGCTCCAAAGGTCATAGTCATAGACCTGTTCGGAATAGAAGCCTATGCCTCCTGGCAGGCCCAAACTCTCAAAAAACTCATAAGGCAAGGGCCGAAAAAATATGCGGATATGCGCAAAATCGGTCAGTGCGGCGTTGGCCTGCTTGAAGTTGCTAAAATCTCCTGCCATCCAGGTGGATAGCGTGACCAGATCTGAATTTACGGAGGTGGGAGTGGCGATCGGCGTGGTCATAGTGGATAGATTGTCAGGCGCAAGCATCGAGTGAGAGAAGTCTCTAATGAAAATTGTAGAAAAAAATACCTAAAACGGTAGAGATTTGCTGGCTTATTCTTTGATGGGAAGCCGAACTTCTGAAGAGAGGGACGCTGTGGTAACTCCCTTTCCGTTGCTGGTTTTGATCAAAGATACGCGAAAGCGCAGATTGTCGTTGGCAAACCAGATTTTCTCTTCGGCAGCGGCACGGTCATAGCCGGTTGTGAGCACGAAGGTCTGGTCTGGGTTGATGACATAGTCACCTGCTGCCGGAATCGTTTCCGCATAGCCCTGATCGCGTAAGAGTTTGCCGCTGTTGGTTCCATCTGAATTGGGTACAGGAACTAGAATTGTCTGCCCTTTTAAGACATCGTCTTCGTTCCAGTCTGTTTCTCCTTCCCAGCTCATTTTGAAAGGGGTGGCAATCTTTTGTGGATCGACGCCTTGACTTTCACACAGGGCGATCACTGCCGGATCGCCTTTCTCTAGTCCCTCGATTTCGATCATCGAGCGAATCTCTTCAAAATGCGCGAAAGCTAGGTGGTGAGCGCTGCGCTGCGACTTCCATCGGCCTAGCGATCGCGCGACAAAGGTATCTATATCCATAATCAACCCCGTGCCAACTATCTGGCCCCACACAAAACAAAGGTCAAAGGCGCAGCGTTAATACGTCTTTGACCCTATCAACAGATTAAAGGCTAACGTCCATGACTGCCGCCTTCTTAGCCATACCTGTACTCTAATAACAAACCTATACAGGCTCAACGCTCAGAATTTTTCCACCCGTTCTTTGAATGGTGCGAATCTTGTTCTGCAATTGGTTGTAACCAATCTCGAATGAGGCGCTGCTGCGAGGGGTGCGGCTGCCGCCAGTATTAGCACCAGAGACCACTATGCGGAAGCGTCCATCTCGGCCAGTTTTGCCCAACCCAACCCCCTTGGGCGATTTTATCTTGGTAGAAAGGTTGGCCGCCAGATCGCCAGTCAGCTTGGATTTGGCCCCGGACTTGTTAGACGCATTGCCGCCTGCGAGCACTAAGGTGCGATTGTAGCGAACGTTTTTCATGCCTGATTCGGTATTCTGGCCGCGCAGGTAAGGAACAGTGTTCTCGCCAAAGTTCTGCCAGTACTCTTCACTATCGAGATAGGAGTCGATTTCGCTCTCGTAGCCTTTGGTGGCATAGATTGCGGTATGAGCAGAGACTTCGCTCTGGTCTTCAGGCGCGCGGCCTAGCAAGTTTTGAAAGTTCTTTTCAATAAAGGCGTAGGCAGAGGAAGACTCAAAAAACAGACTGCGGTACAGGTCGGATTTGGCGACAGCGCGAACAAAGCCGCGAACGGTGCTGTCTCCATTGCGCAAGAGAGATTCGGCGCTGTCTGAGCGTTGGCTTTCCATGACGTGGTGATTGCCAAGCACCTGCTTGTACACGGCTTGAATAACAGTTTCCAAATCATCTTCTGAGGCATTAGAACGCAGCTCGACAGGTTCTAGGCTAGTGACCCAAATCGACATGATGGCTTCTCCGTAATGGCAATAAGGTGTAGGGGCAAGAAGTGTAAAGCCGTATACCGCACGACTCCATTAATATCTAGCTAACCGGACGCTGTACCTGCGGATGAGAAAGTGTTTAAGTTTTACAAGTAACTTAATATTTAATTTTGCTGCAGTACAGAAAGCGCTAGAAGCTAGCAACGAATAGCAGTTAGAAGACTCTCTCAAAGAGGAAAACAATCTTCTTTCAGCTATTTTTGCTTTGCTTCTAGCGCTTGTCTGAAGAGGTCACTTCAGGCTCTGCAAATTACTGACAAGGTGAATCTGCTCGCTACTATCAAACTCTCCTATTATGTAATCTCAGTAATGCTGACAATTGTGGCACCGCTGCGCTGAATCCGCTGAATCTGTGGAGTCATTTTGGTCGCAGAAACAATGTACTCGTCGACACTGACGCGGCGAGGACGATCGAACTTAGCACCTGTTGTTTTAATTTTGAAGCGTTTCTCGGTCACAGAACCTGGCGTAGCCTTGGCAGTTTTTATCTTATTGGCGCTGTTGGTAGCAACGGCGTAGACGAGCTGAGAATCTGTAACGGCGCTGTCGGCCTGAGCTGGGCCACGGTTGACTGCAAAGTTGCGGTTGTATACGACCTGCTTGCGGCCGACTTCGCTCTTTTCTCTAGCGAAGGGAACGATGTTCTCACCAAAGGCTTGCTGATATTCTTCGCTGTCAACATAGGAGTCGATATCAGCATCAAATCCTGCTTCAGCGCAGCGGCGGATGTGCTCGGAGGTTTCTGCCTGAGATTCGGGAGCGCGACCGAGGATGTGCTGAAAGTTTAGCTCGGTGGAGCGGTAGGGGCCGCAGTTCTCAAAGTAGCGAGACTTGTAAAAGTCAGATTTGGCGACGGCGCGGACGAACTCGCGCACGGACGTAGATTTGTCGAACAGCTGTGACTCGGCGGTGGTTAGGCGTTCGCTTTCCATTACGTGAGGATTGCCTAGAACCTGTTTGTAAACGGCACGGATGATCGTTTCGATGTCTTCTTTGGTACTAGTGGGCCACAGTTCGTAGGTGTAGGGATCTGCCATGAGGGTTCTTCTAAATGGGTTTTATGAAAGGGAAATAAAAACAGTCAACAACAGCGTTTGGAAAGTAGAGGCACAGCGTGTACCTGTTTAGCGGATACACCGATGGCCCACCCCGTCCTACGGCCACCCCTCCCGTGGAGGGGAGTTACTTCAGGTTGTGAGGATGGATCTATTGGATCGCCTTAAGCCTCATAGCCGGGACAACTCCCCTCCTGGGAGGGGTGCCCAACAGGGCGGGGTGGGTCTATCTAGCTAACTTCAGTGATGCTGGCAATCACGCCGCCAGACTTGTGAATGCGCTGATATTCTTGCGAGAGCTTCTCATAAGGCACAATGTAGACCTGATTGGCTCTGCGGAAGCGAGAAGATGCTTTGCGGACGGTGTTGGCACGAATGGAGGTGACTTCGATCCGGTAGACTTTGCCGCGATCGCCCACACCAGTCCCAGAACGAGTCGCCGCAGATGTCGGTGGCTCACTGAATGCCCAGCCGTCAGAACCGCCGGATGGTGCCTTCACAGCCGTCGGAATCGCGTTGATAACTAGCTTATTCAAGCGCGGCTCTTTGCCAGAAGTACTGCCCTTTAGTGAGCTGCTAGACGCACCGCGAACCAGCTCGAACAGGTGAGTGAATCCAACCATCGTATCCGCAGCAGTGCTCTGATAGCCGCGAATATAGGGCACCAGGTTCTCACCAAAGGTATTCTGGTACTCATCGCTGTCGATGTAGGAATCAATGTCGGCTTCGAAGCCTTCTGCATCTAGGATGTTGCTATGAGCCTTCATCTCGTCGTAGTCGTTCGGCGCGCGGCCTAGCAAATGACGGAAGTTTAGCTCTGTGTAGCGGTAGCGGGGGCAGTCTTCGAAGAAACGGCTGCGGTACAAATCAGACTTGGCAACTGCTCGAACAAACTCGCGCACGCTAAATTCACCGAGCTTAAACTGAGACTCGGGAACGGAGAGTCGCTCGCTTTCCATCACGTAGGCATTGCCCAGCACCTGACGGTAGACGGCACTAATAATTCCTTCTAAGTCCTCAGATGACAGACCGGGAACCCACTCTACTGCGGGAGTTTCCTCAAACAGACTGACGCCCAAGCGCGATGCGGGTCCGAAAGCGCCAAAAGACATGGATGCTATCTCCTTATAACGGTTGATTGCGTATTCTCATTATTGAGGGTAAAGGGGGTCTATCTTTATCAAGTTTTGTGAACAGAAATTTTACCGACGGCAAAATTTTTCCTGTCTCTAGCAGGCCAAAATAGCCGCTGTCAGGAGCTTGTCGCTATTCCAATCTAGGCTTCTCTTGAGAGAGGGAATGTGTTGCCTATCTCGCATTTTGCGTAATATTTCGTTGCGATCGCGCGTTTTACGGGCTGTAGTCAAAGCTGTGATCGCGTCCATTCTCGTAGATTTCGTTCCGCTTCCGCTTCGCTCTGACGCGCTACTGCTAGAAATTCGTATAGCTTTGCTTTGGGTACTCGTTCAAAGGTTGGACTGACTTCTACTTCCTCATATATGCCGTTTTGCAGAGTGTAGATTCGCCAGATATTGCCGTTGTATCGCCAAAATTCGGGTACACCCATCGCGGCATAAAGCCGTAACTTATCGATGTCTGTATGGGTGATGTCAACTTCTACTACCAAATCAGGCGGTGGATCTCTGTCTAGATCGACATCGCGTCCGGCTACTAAGGGCTGATTTTGAATGTAATAAGCAACGTCGGGCTCAGCCGAGCGATCTAATAGCTCTCGGTCTAACGTAGTTGAACCCATTGTCTTGAGATCCTGGCCAGACTCTACAACCAAGATACGAATGAACAGACCCAACAACCCAGCCGAAAACTCGTGAATCTCAAGCGGCGCGGTGACTTCTAACGTGCCTTCAGCATAGGTAAACCGGACGTTGTGCTCATGGTCGAGCGCTTTACGCAGCGTCTGATAGCGTTGCCAGTCTAATGAGCGAAAGACCAAGCGCCTTTCGCCAATGGGCTGCGGGATTGGCTGGAAGACAATAGACACGGCATTAACCACAGCAACACCTCATAGCAACACCTAACGGTAGCGCCAAAACGATAGCGCCAAACAGAATAGCGGCAAGCGGACCAAGAGAGCGTCCTTACACCTCAGCCTCTACCTTGACGAAGGTTGAGAGTCTCGCGATTAGATGGTCAAAGTAGGGCGATAGCGCTGGATAGGTTTCTATGGGGAAGCGTCGCAGGCTCGCTCTTTTAACGCCAATTAAACCAGTTACCATCGCCGGAAGAGGCACCTGCAACTCTTCATAGAGCTGCTCCATTGCCGCTAGTCCGTCTGTGCTGGTGTAGTGGTGCTGTTGGCTAGCAATGCCATAGGTGATGCAGCGTAGAAACTGCCAAAAGTCTCGCCAGCAGGCTTCTGCTCTTTGCGGGGGAAAGAGACCGCCGCCGGGCTCTAGAATTTTGGGAAAGGTTGTCAGTACAACAGCTCTGGCTTCATCGACAATGTCTGCCGCCTCTGAGCGTAGCGTCTTGACTACCTCTGCTGCATTCAGTCCGACTGCTGCCATCGCCAGATCAGAAGTCCTTGCTAGAGACTTAATTGCACTTAGCTCTTCGTCTGTGAGATAGCGGCTCTCGTCATCTGCCGTTCGGAAATAGGCGATCGCATCTCCATCAATCTCAGTCCACCCAGCAAAGTCCATAATCCTCGCCTTAGGGATGAGCGCCTTGGCGCGATCACTTAGTCCGTTCATAGTTCCTGAGTGTTTGGTATACCGTTGAGGTTTGCTTTTCTAGTTTAGAACGCCTCTGTGTCCTTTGATGCCACTATTTGATGGTCGATACTTAATATCGCTACTTCTGCTCGAATTGAGCCTGAAGCTGTTCAACTACAAGCGTCGCGACTCGCTTGACGGCGGGAGAAGAGTCCTGCTGTAGCGGCGCAATTGCCTCAATCGTGCTGCTTTTGCCTAGCTTCCCTAGGGCTAAGATTGCGGCTTTGCGAACGTCTGGCTCGGAATCTTGCAAACGGGATAGCAGCGGTTGATAGGCTCTGTTGTAGTTGAGCCTGGCTAGGTGGGCGATCGCCTCGATCCGAACATCACTCGAAGGATCTTGTAGCGCTTCGACTAGAAGCTGAAGATTGTCTGGAGTGGACTGACTGGGTGAACTGGATTGAGTCTGGGCTAGCTGGGTTTGAGCTAGCTGGGTTTGGGCTAATTGAGTCTGAGCTAATTGAGCGATCGCACCCACAATGGCAACTCGAACGCTCGGAGATGAATCGCTGCGGCTTTGATAGAGCTGATCGCGAATTTCTGCGCTCATGGTTGCGATCGCCCAAGCCGCGTGCCCCTTACAGCTCTCATCCGCAGACGGAGACGCCAACACCTCACGCACCGCCTCAAAAGCAGGCGCGCCAATTTTGGCCAGCGCGCCTGCCGCCGCGCTCTTGACACTCATTTCCTGATCTTTTACCAGCGCCGCGGCCAGTCCCGGCACTGCCGCATCATCTCCCAAATTCGTCATCGCATTGCAACAGGCCCGTCGCACTACCGGATTGGGGTGCGTTGCCAATCCTTCTAACAAGAAAGGGGTTGCAGGCTCGCCAATCTCACTAAACGCACTGGTCAGGCGCAGCCGCACCTCCTTTCTAGGATCGCCCAACCCTTCGATCATTTGACTCAGCAGCTGTGGGTCAGGCTCGTCAAATGCCAGCAGCTCAATTTGCTCACTCACATAGTCAATGAGTTTATCTATTTGCGCTTGAGTCTCGGCAGAGTCTGGATTGACCTGCGCTTGACTATCTTCTGTGCTGTTGAGATTGACCAAATCGTTTAACAAATGAAGAGAATCTACGGTGTTTATCTACGGTGTTTCTCCACGCAGCTGCGCCAGCGAAGCGTCAATCTTGAGGATTTCTGGATGACTCTCTAGCTGCGACATCACCAGTGATTTTGGCAACTTTGCCTTCTTTGCCGTTGCCGTAAAATCTTCAATCAGACGAGCTTTATACTGCTCTAGCTCCGCAATCACGTCAGCGACTTCTTGCTCAGACGGTGCTGCTATCGGGCTTTTGTTAGCCAGATTCTCATTGGCCAGATTCTCATTGACTGGTTCACTGACCTGGGCGCTTTCTGACACAGCGAATGACCTCTTGATTTCTCGAATACTATTTTTGACTATTGTATTTAGTAGCGTAAAACAAAACTGCTAATCAAACTGCCAATTCAATTGGCTGTATGCCTTTCAATGGAAATTTCTGAAATTAAAACTCTGCTCGCTGATGAAAATCCTCAGCTCAGACTGCGTGGGCTAGTCGCCCTCAAAGATTATGATGCCGACGCCGCCGTTCCTCTGCTGATCAATCAGCGACAGGACAAAGCTTTTCTAGTTCGATCTTTTGTAGCGATGGGACTAGGCCGCAAGCGTAACGAGTCTGCCTATGCCGCTTTGCTGGAGATGCTACCGGTGGAGTCCGATCAAAATGTCAAATCTGAGATCGCTAATTCTCTGGGGCTGTATGGTAATCGGTCGGTGGACTGCCTGGTTCGGCTGTTCAAGGAAAGTGACAACTGGCTAGTTCGTCGCAGCATTTTGGCAATCATGCCAGAAATGAAGTGCCCCGAACAGCTGTTAGAGATTGCGCTGATTGCGCTCGAAGATTCAGACGAAACGATTTCTCAGGCCGGAATTACGACATTGGGAATTTTGGCGGATACTGATCAGTCGCAAGCAGCTTTGGAAGCGATGCTACCGAAGCTACAAGATGACAATTGGCGATCGCGCCTAGCCCTAGCCTACGCACTCAAAGCCTTTGACCAGCCAGCCGCTAACGACGCCCTGGTTCAACTGCGTCAAGATGAGCATCACAAGGTGGTTGCCGCTGCGCTAGAGGGACTGCTGCCGGAGTAGCACTCCTGCGCTCAGTGACCAGAAAATAAAGCATTCCTTTTGATGATTGCTTGTTTGATCTGAGATCGCCTATCCTATCAATGTGAACAAATGTAAAAGTTTGCTCGCTATCAAGCCTGTATATGCGGGCACAAAATTTGAGGAAAGGTTCTGATGGTCACGTCTACGCAGCGAACGGCGTCGAAAATAGAAGCGCAGGCGATCGCATTTTTCACTCATTCCGTCGGCAATTGGCAGTCTCGCCGCCGCTATTACACCCTCGCTAGCGACCAGACTCAAGAAGTCGTCAGCGACATTAGCATTGCCTTTCTAGAAAGCGGTCACCCTGAGCTGATTACACTCGGCCAGCGCCACGAGCTGACTGTTCCGATGGTTTGCGGCGCAAAGGTTACTTGGGAAAGCAAGTACATCAGCCCAAGTAAGAAGCCTTCTGTTGGTGAGACCGTGTTCGGCATTCGTGGCGATGTGATGTATCGCGATCGCGGTTTTGCCACACCCAAGCCTGTGACTGCGCAGTATCGATTTACGGGTGACCGCACCATGACCCTACGCACAGAGTACGGCGGTTCATCCTTTGAAGAAGAGCTAAAGCTAATTGGTGACAACTACCGGACAAGGCAAACAATTATTTCCCGTGCAGGTGAGGAGATTATGATTGGTCAGTATCTAGAGAAGCGGGTCTAGTCTCCTACCTTCTCCAAGCTCTGCAAAGTCGTCTTGCGCGTATAAGCGTTCCACTCATTCAGCTCCGCTTGAGGGTGACTGAGCAGCTTCGATCGCCCCGTCTCCGTCAGGCCGACTACACCACTAAAGTCGGCCCCAGCAATACTGCCGACCCCCGTCATATCCACATCGGTCAAATTCGTCGCCCGAAAGTCAGATCGCTGTAGCTCAGCCCCTGACAGGCTTGCACCCGCTAAGTTGGCACCTGTTAGAAAAGCCTTTTGTAAGTTCGCGCCTGCCAACCCTGCGCCCGCCAAGTTCGCGCCCGATAGATTCGCGCCGCTAAGATATGCTCCCAGCAGCATGGCTCCACTCAGATCAGTGTCTTTCAGGTTCGCCGTGTTCAAATACGCTCCGTTGAGGGACGCGCCCGGTCCGACTGCGCCGCAGCTTTTGTAATAAAACCCTTCTGGCCACTGGGTCTGCTGGTCATACAGCGCTAGCTTCATCGCCGCATCCGTCAAAGTCGCGCCCGTAAGTATTGAGCCTTGCAGATCGCTGCGGAATAGATATGCCCCTGTCAAATCGGCATTGGTTAGATCAGCTCCTCGCAACGTTGCGCCTCTAAGATCGGCTGACTGCAAGTTTGCGTCCGTCAGATTTGCGCCCGTCAGGTTTGCGCCGACCAGAGCTGTTTCTTTAAGATTCGCGCCCGAAAGATTTGCACCCGAAAGATTTGCTTTGTAGAGATCTTTCTCTGACAGGTCAGCGCCAGCTAAGTCTGAGCTGGCTAGATCTGCTCTAGGTGATATGTGTAGCGATTCCACTGGATTAGGCATCGTGATAGAGGCATCCAAGAGAGACGATCCTATCATCAAACTACAGAACACTTGACAAGCGTCTAGTCATGGTGAGTACGACACTTATGATACGTATGTAGCTAGCCGATAGAATGAACCGATTTTAGAATCATGCTTTTGAATCCTCCGATGTCAATGATGGCGTTCTTTCACAAGAGTGAGGGCGTTTGGTTTACGCAGCGTACGGTGCATCATTTTGATGTGGTCGCTGATGAGTCGGGTGAGTCGAATTTGATTGTGGGGGTGGTGGAAGCCCGCGATCAGCGCGTGATTGATATCTGTAAGTCTCAAAATATTGATCCGAATTTGGCGGCGGGCGGCGCAAGCTTTGCCTGGCAAGCGAATCTGTCGGATAGTGCGCCTAGTTCTTCGGCGGCGGTGCTGGTGGATGTGCCTGATGATGAGAGCGGACGATCTGGGAAGCTGGTACGCGATCGCGGCTACGTAGAAACCATCCCGGTGGTCAGCCGCTACTGGTTTGGCCAGGACGGTATTCTCACCATCGACACCGACTACGAAACCAATCAGGGCCAAGAACGCTGCTGGTTCCTTACCGATGACTTTCGCGTTCGGGTCAGCACCGCCCGAATGATGGACGGCGTCAACCTGATGACCTACTGCTCCGAAAAGCGCTTCGTCACCCCCGAAGATGTCACCGCCCTAGCCGCCAAACACAGTCGTTAAGGAATGTATCTTTGTCTTTCATAATTAGGTGATCGCTGGCTGCAATCCCGTATTCTAAGGGGGCATAGCGTCCTTCATATAAAACACAGATAAATAATGTATCGCCCTTTCCAAGCGCATCTAGAGAGTTCGCTTTCTCAAAGGTTCAATCTGACTAAAAGGGCCATCCCAGAAGGTCTAGAGTGCAACATTAGCGAAAGGGGACGCAACCCAGCGACGATTCATAGCTGGTGCTATCAGTGCGATCAGCTTCGCAAAGCTCGCTATACCTATATTGATGCCGGAGTCAGCGCTCAGATCTTTAACAGCGTTATCTATCCAGCTCATCAATACGACTTGCCGCTGCTAGGTATCGACTTCCTATCTTTTGGCTCGGTCAAGAACCTGATCGTGATGGACTTCCAGCCGCTGTTCCAAGACGACGCCTATCAGCAAAAGTACATCAAGCCGCTGAAGGCACTGCACGACAAGTATCCAGACCTGTCGCAGAACCTAGAGATGAAGTTCTACGACGCCAATCAGTATTTTTCTAAGTACTTGCTCTTTGCTAAGACCGATCCTGAAACGGTTAAGACCAGAGTGCTAGAAGCCTTCAAAGATTACCTTCAGCTCTATTGGCAGATGCTGGACGCGGCTGCACCTGATACCGATAGCGCGGCGATGGCCCGAGTCGCCCAGGCACAAAGAGATTATGACCAGTACAGCGCTGAGAGAGATCCGGCCTCTGGGCTGTTTGGCAGCTACTTTGGCCACGAGTGGTCTGAGCGGTTTTTGTATGGGTTCTTGTTTGAAGATGCTGTGCCAGCAGCTAGCGCTGCGCCTGTGGGTGCGGTTTAGGCGATGGCTACTATCTATGAGCCTTTCTTGGCGAAGGCGGTCGCACTTCTAGAAGAGCACCTAGACATCAGCCCCTACCCCATACCAGCCGGGTTTGAGTCCAAAAGCGCTGTCACAGGTAAAGGCAAACGCGAATCTACCGTTACCACCACCAGCTATGGAGCCAAAGCACCCAAACTCCGGCAGATTCGCGCGGCGCATGTGCAGGGCGGCGCAGCGCTACAGGTACTAAATTTCGTCATCTTTCCAGAGTTAAACTACGATCTGCCTTTCTTTGGCGCTGATTTGGTAACGCTACCTGGTGGCCATTTGATTGCGATCGATATGCAACCGCTGTTTCAAACTGAGGACTATCAGGCGAAGTATTCGCAGCCGATAATGGAGACTTTTCGTCGCCACCAGACCGACTTGCCTTGGGGGGGAGACTTCCCAGAAGAAGCGCAGGCGTTCTTTTCTCCGGCTTTTCTGTGGACACGCCCGGCTGAGACAGAGACCGTAGAAACTATCGTGTTCGATGCGTTCTGTGACTACCTGAAGGCGTATATAAAATTTGTCCAGGCGGCTAAACCTATTAGCGCTCCAGACCGACTAGGCGCAATCAAAGCGTCACAGCTACGCTATGCCCGCTACCGTGCCGAAAAAGACCCGGCTAGAGGCATGCTGACTCGTTTCTACGGTCCGGAGTGGACAGAAGCTTATATTCACGGCTTCTTATTTGATCTAGAGAAAGACTCTTGGATAGCCGCCTAAGACCAGTACCAGCGTTGTTCTCTTTGGGTCTGTTTTATCTATTCGTTTTTTCTGTGTCTATTCTTCCAAAGCGCATCTTTGTAACGAAATCTAGATTATCTGAGACAAAGCGTTGAACTAATGCTTGTCTGGCTTCGTAACTGAAGCGAAAACGCTTGCTACGCCTGCCATCCAGGTGAATCGGATGTTTATGAACTTTCTTAAACTTTCTTAGATTTGCGTCCTATCCGTCCTAATCTTTATATTACGGGAGACGCAAATTGCTGCTGATTAATATCTCTTGGATCGCTTTTGAAAGGGTGTAAATCCTCTCTTAAAGGCTCTAAAATATGATCCGTGAGCATTTGCTCGACCCGAACGAAACTATCTAAAGGAAGATGGTGACGTAACGGGCTTTTCAAAAAGAACCCGGCTAGAAACTTTGGTTTCGTAGCCAGATATAAGGAGAATTAGGATCTATGTTTGATGCCTTTGCTAAGGTCGTTTCACAAGCTGACACTCGCGGTGAGTTCATCAGTGCGTCTCAGCTAGATGCGCTAGATCAGATGGTTGCCGATGGCAACAAGCGAATGGACGTCGTTAACGGTATCACTAACAATGCATCTGCCATTGTTGCTAATGCCGCTCGCTCTCTATTCGCTGAGCAGCCACAGCTAATCCAGCCCGGTGGTAACGCTTACACGTCTCGTCGCATGGCTGCTTGCCTGCGCGATATGGAAATCATCTTGCGCTATGTCACTTACGCAATGTTCTCTGGCGATGCCAGCGTACTAGACGATCGTTGCCTCAACGGTCTGCGTGAGACTTATGTTGCGCTGGGCACACCGGGCGCATCGGTTGCGACTGGCGTTGAAAAAATGAAAGCTGCTGCACTTGCGATCGCAGGCGATAACAGCAACGTTACCAATGGCGACTGCAGCAACCTACTTGCTGAGCTAGGTGGCTACTTTGACCGTGCAGCTTCTGCTGTTGCCTAGTCTTTAGCCTGGCTGCTGACTTTAGCCTAGCTATTGCCTTTAGCTTGACTACTGACTGATGATGGCTGTGTTTTAAGTACAAAACTTGAGTTTTGCTCCTTTTGTACCTGATGCGCACCACCAAATAATTAACCCGTCTAAAACTCAATTGGGAGATCTTAAAAGATGAAAACTCCTTTGACTGAAGCAGTCTCCGCTGCTGATTCTCAAGGTCGTTTCCTCAGCTCGACTGAAATGCAGGTTGCATTCGGTCGCTTTGGTCAAGCACAAGCTAGCCTTCAAGCGGCTCGCGCTTTGACTGAAAAGGCTGACAGCCTAGCTCAAGGGGCTGCTCAAGCTGTTTACAACAAGTACCCTTACACCACTCAGATGCAGGGACCTCAGTACGCTGCTGACCAGCGTGGTAAGGACAAGTGCGTTCGTGACATCGGCTACTACCTACGGATGATCACCTACTGCCTAATTGTGGGTGGTACTGGTCCCATGGATGACTACTTGGTTTCTGGTCTTGCTGAAATCAACAAGACGTTTGACCTTGCCCCTAGCTGGTATGTAGAAGCGCTCAAGTACATCCAATCAAACCATGGTTTGTCTGGTGTGCCTGCGACTGAAGCCAACAACTACATCAACTACGCAATCAACGCACTGAGCTAATTAGCCAAATTGACCTCTAGCCTCTGAGCTGACTACCTCTAGTCGGTGATGCAGGTGGTTAGACTTCAATTTTCACCCAGAGAGATATGCGATTACTGGAAACGTCTAGTGGTTGTTTGTTTCTCTGGGTTTGTTGTGTGTAGGGGTGATTGTTGAAATGACCGAGAGAGATAGTGACTGTGGCTGACGAGTCGAAATCTAACCAGGGTGAGCCGCAGGCAGCGCCAGAGATCACGCTAGAGCAGGCGATCGCAAACCTTAGGCAAACAGAAGATGCTGGCGATCGCTACTACGCTGCCTGGTGGCTAGGCCGTTTTGGTACGGGTACGCCTGAAGTTATTTCTCTACTTTTGGACGCATTAGAAGATAGCGATGCCCGTGCGCCCGACGGTGGATTTCCGCTGCGTCGAAACGCCGCTAGGGCCTTGGGAAAAGTGGGTAATCCGTCCGTGGTGCCTGCTCTAATAGACGCGCTAGACTGCTCAGACTATTACGTTCGCGAAGCCGCGACTCAGTCTTTAGAGGCTCTAAACGCCATCGAAAGTGTTGAAAAGCTAGTTTCCTTACTCTCGGGTGGGGTGGATGCCGCTGTAGAAGTCCCTGGAAAGCCGCACTTGGTCCAGCCTTACAATGCAGTTCTAGAAGCGCTGGGTGGTTTGGGGGATGATTCAGTCATTCCTGTTGTTTCGCCTTTCTTGCGCCACCCGGTGGTTCAGGTAAAGAACGCAGCAGCTAGAGCGATGTATCAGCTGACGGGACAAGGTAGCTATGCTGAAACGCTAGTAGAAACCCTGCGGTGTGATGACTTGCAGCTCAGGCGATCGGCTCTGTTAGATTTGGGTGAGATTGGCTATTTGCCAGCGGCGAGTGCGATCGCCCAGACGCTAGCCGAAAATAGTATTAAGCTGATTGCATTAAAAGGACTTCTAGAGCAAGAGATCGCTTCATCCCAGCAATTGGTTTCCGCACAGAGCCGAGAGGTAATGGAACTAATGGACTCTCTGTTGTAACTTCGAGTGTAACTTTGATCGACCTATGGCAGAGCCCAACCCTCAGCTAAGAACCCAATTAAGAGAAAGACAGCTACAAGAGAGACTCCAAGCGGTAGAAGCGGCTGATTCTGCGCAGGGACTACTCGATTCTGTCGAGGCGCTAGCAGAATTAGCAGACGAGGGCGCAGTCGATACCCTGATAAAAGTGCTGGGATATAACAATCCCGGCGCCGCAGTCGCCGCAGTCGACGGATTGATCAAGATTGGCACGCCCGCCGCCTCAGCACTGCTTACTCAAATTGATGGCTATAACTATGGTGCCAGGGCATGGGCCCTGCGGGTGCTCTCCGGCATCGGCGACCCACGTGGGTTGGATCTGATCCTAGAAACAGCAAAAGAAGACTTCTCGCTGAGCGTTAGAAGAGCTGCTGCGAGAGGACTCGGCGCCATTCAGTGGGAAAAGCTGCCGACAGACGAGCAAAAACAAGGACAGACCCGCGCTACGGAAACACTGCTAAGCGTAGTGAAAGACACCGAATGGATCGTACGCTACGGCGCTGTGGTTGGATTGCAAGGGATAGCCACCGCCACCACAAAAGCAGGATATATGAATCTGCACACCCCAATCGTCAACGCCCTGCAAGATTGCATCGAAAAAGACGATACCCTAGCAGTACAGGCCCGCGCCCAGTGGGCCCTCTCCCAGATCCAGTCACCCAGCTAATCCAACCCACCCAGCCTCTTCCCACTTCATCATTCCGACTTCATCCTTCTCTTCCATGTCTCTTCGCTATGCAATTATTGGAACTGGAGCAATCGGCGGCTACTACGGAGCCCGGCTTCAGCAGGCAGGTTGCGATGTTCACTTTCTGTTACGTAGCAGCTATGACCATGTCAAAGCGAATGGGCTGCGAATAGAGTCTATCGATGGTGATTTTGAATTGCCTCACGTCAATGCCTACAACAATCCGGCGGACATGCCTGCGGTCGACGTTGTTGTGGTAGCGCTAAAAACTACGCAAAATTCTAATTTGCCTAAGCTGTTGCCAGCGCTGAATAAAGGCGGCGCAATTCTCTCATTGCAAAATGGGTTTGGTGTGGAATCAACAATTGTTCAACAGCTAGAAAAGAAGAATATCTCGGTGTCTACTATTCTTGGAGGGCTGTGTTTTATCTGTTCCAATCAGATATCGCCAGGCCACTTTCGGCATATGGCGTATGGACGCGTGCTACTAGGTGTGCATGACCAACAAGATCAGCCGCATGAACCAACTGCTCTATTGAAAGAGATCGCTTCCGATTTTGCTAGGGCGAATGTACAGGCAGACACAACAGATGATCTACCAATGGCCAGATGGCAAAAGCTGGTGTGGAATGTGCCCTATAACGGGCTGTCGGTAGTGCTAGATGCGACAACGGCAGAGATGATGGCAGATACGGGGGTGCGATCGCTCATTACCACTCTAATGCATGAAGTGGTGGCTACGGCGAATGCCTGGGGTGATGCTGTGTCGCCGGGGTGCGATCGCCACCTGCCCGCCGACATCATCGATAGCATGCTGACCCGTACAGAAGCAATGACCCCCTATCGAACCAGTATGAAGATCGACTATGACGAAAGGCGCCCGCTAGAAATAGAAGCCATTCTAACGAACCCTATCAACGCCGCCCGTGCACTGGGGACAAACGTTCCGACCATGGCGATGCTACAGCAGCAGCTAGCATTTTTAGATATTCACAACCGGAGTCTGTAGACGGAATTCATAGAGTAAAGCGCTCAGGAGCAGAGCATGCAAACGCTGTTACTCAGAAAATAACTGTGGCGGGTGTGATCACTTTAGAAAGACGCGACTTCTTCACAATACTATCTGTTGCTCTTCATAGTGGTACCTGTACTGGAACTATAGGGACATTAACTAGTCCTTCAATATACGTGCATACAAATCTGCTATGTCCTTAGCTCTTTACAGAACAAGGGTTACCGCGATCGAGAACCTGAGCTAAGGGCAGAAAGATATAGAAATGTACTGCTACAGAAATTCCTGAAGAAAGAGCACAGCTATGGATACAGCCGATATACAGCCCGCTTACCAAGAGAGCGCTGCTACAGAGACTAGAAGATCGCTACCGACTCACTATAATGCTTTTAGTGCTTCGACCGGCAGTAACCTCTTAGATTCTTTTATTGGTCGAATGACGGATGGAAGCGTGACTACTCTACTAGGCGATAGACCTGTAGTGGATGAGAGCTGGCTAGCTGATAGAGAACAAACAAAAAGGTCTTCTACCGCAGGCGAAGCTCCTCAAAAACAGGTCAGTCCTCAGCAAAAAAGCAGCCCTAAAACTTCGAGAGAGCTTGCTATTGAGCGAATGGGACGGGTGCTAGAATCCGATAGAGCCGAGCTACGTTAAAACTGCTGAGTTCTTAACTCGTCAGACGCTATCTGGCCATCTCTATCTGGCCATAGTCTAGTTTGATAATGCGATCGGCTATATGGAAGTAATGATCGTCGTGGCTGATGACAATCACCGTTTTCCCGCGCGCGATTAGCTCACCTAGTAGCTGAGTGTAGAAAACCTCTCGAAAGGTTGGATCTTGGTCAGCCGCCCATTCGTCAAATAGGTAGATAGATCTATTTTCTAGGTAGGCCGCCAGCAGGGCAAGTCGCTTTCTTTGTCCTTGAGAAAGCGCTGTGGTAGATAGCTGTCCGTTCTGAATAGAGACCTTCTTCTCTAGCTGTAGCTTTTCTAGATAGGTTTGAGCGGTTGAGTCGATCGTAGTCTCTTCTGTGGTAATCAGTCGTTCAAACAGGTAATAGTCCGAAAAAACGGTCGAAAAGAGCTGTCGATACCATTCTCTATTGCTGTCTACGATAGGTTCGCCATCTAGCAAAAGTCTGCCTGCGTTGGGAATGTAGAGTCCTGTAATCAGCTTGGCAAGGGTAGATTTGCCGCTGCCGTTGCCACCGACAATGAAAATTAGCTCGTTTGCTTTGACTGTCAGATCGATAGGGCCAACGGTGAAAGTGCTGTCTGTCTCTTCGCTGCGGTAGATATGGACTACACCTTCAAGCTTTAGAGTTTGCCAGCTCGAAGCGTGATTATGTGTGCCAGGCGAGCTGATTTCGGCTTGTCGTGAGAGCGTAAGGCCCATTTCTGTCACTTTTCGGATGGAGACATTGGCACTTAGTAAATTGGGCAGCCGTCGAAGTAGGCCCTCTATGTAGCTGATGACGTACGTCAGTGTCAGGATATAGGCAGGTAGAACAGGGCGGATGTCAGGCACGATCTGCGGCACCCCAAATAGCATAATCCCAATCAGCGTAAAGAACGACAGCTGGCCGCTGCCTGTCGATAGGGCGGCTAGTTTGAATGCAGTTTTGTTGTAGTCGCGCACAGTCGCAGCATTTGTCTTCAAATCTTCGTCCATAAACCGCTGCTGCCTGAGCGTGTTTAGCTTCAGCTCTTTAGTGCCTTCGGTAATGCCTCGAAAGTTTTTGAACAGGCGATCGACTTCTTTGCGAGTGAGGGCAATGTAGCGGTATGCCGCAGTAATTAGGATTTGGACTAGGGCGATTGTAACCCCGAAAAACGCAATCACAATAGCCACACCCCAGCTAGAGAGAATGCCCAAATGGATCAGACAGCCGCAGATGACGGCAACATCAACGCAAAGAAAGGGTAGAACGAAAACAGAATCTGAAATTGACTGTACGTCCTTTGTCAACACGGCTAGCAACTTGCTAGGTCCAAGTGCTTCTAACTGCCGTAAGGGCGAAGAGAGAATTCGCTGACTAAGGCGCATTCGTAGCTGGTAGACCGAATCTTGAGCCAGATCAATTAGCAAGAACTGAGAGACTGCGCCAGTGAAAAGGGCAAGCAGCGCCAACCCTACGAAAGGGAGGATGAGCGATCGCGGTGTCCCCTGCTCTATTGCCGTATTAATCAGCGCGATCAGCGACGCACTACTAGCCCCACTAATCAGGCCAGCCGCTACCGCTGTCAATACACTGACCCAAGCAGACTGAAGCAGCAGCCAGATAATATCCATAGGGTTGTGACCTTCAATAATAAACTCTTTCCAGGGATAGAGAAAAATCTGAGAAAAAGGCCAGACAATCTGTAGCTATAGAAGGTTTTCCCCAATCAGCAATTTCGATTCATTTGCGGCCAGAAACTCCACCTGGGTTTCTGGCCATCTTCTTGCCTGTTACTGAGCTTGTACAGATTCTGTAAGGAAAGTGGCTATGTTTCTATTCATGGTAGAGCCCGCGTCCGAAGCCTTACAAGCCCCTGTGACGACTTTTGTGCTGCTGCTGGCAATTGTGCTAGTCGTCCCTCCTATATTCGAGCGGTTCAAGCTGCCAGGTCTGATTGGTCTGATTGCTGCTGGCGTCTTGTTCGGGGGCAGCGGACTGGGCTGGCTAGATGCTACAGATGACACGATGAAGCTGTTCTCGGACATCGGCAAAATCTATCTGATGTTTGTTGCTGGCCTCGAAATCGATCTGATCTTGTTTCAAAAAACACGCAGCCGCTCTATGGGTTTCGGTGTTTTGACGTTTGCGATACCACTGTTGGGTGGTATCGCGGTAGGGCTCTACTTTGGCTTTGGCTGGCTGGCTGCGGTGCTAATTGGCTCGTTGCTAGCATCACATACGCTGCTGGCATATCCAATTGTTCAGCGATTGGGCGTACTAAACGATGAAGCAGTCATCATCACGGTTGGCGCGACTATCTTTACAGATATTGCTTCTCTGACCGTGTTGGCAGTTTGTTTGGGAATTAGCAAAGGTGATTTTACCGCGGCGAAGCTGTCGATGCTTCTGGGGTCTTTGGCTCTGTATGCATTCGCTGTGCTAGTAGGTCTAAAGCGGCTAGGTAGACTCTTCTTTCGTAAAGTCGGTAAAGATGAAGGTAACCGAGTCTTGTTTGTTTTACTTGCTGTCTTCCTATCGGCAGTAGTTGCTCGGTTGATCGGTGTCGAAGATATCATTGGCGCTTTCCTAGCGGGCCTGGCGATCAATAGCATTATGGGCAATGGCCCAGTCAAAGAGAAAATAGAATTTATGGGCAGCGTGATCTTCATTCCTATGTTCTTTGTGAATATGGGACTGCTTTTAGACCTCAGCGCTTTTAGCGATATCTTTGGCGCTGTCGGCTTGCCGCTGTCAATTGTGGGCGCATTGCTAATAACCAAACTAATTGCCGCACTAACCGCGCAGCAGCTCTATGGCTATAGTTGGACTCAGGGCATTACTATGTGGTCTTTGTCGGTGCCCCAAGTCGCAGCGACCCTGGCGGCTGCTCTGGTGGGATATCAGGCAAAGATCATCAGCTCAGATGTATTCAATAGCGTTATTCTACTGATGCTAGTGACTTCTGTTGTTGGACCGCTGGTCACCACTAGCGCCGCGACCAAGCTGTCTTTAGAGAAGGGCTTTGATGAAACAGACAAGCTAGACTGGCTACCGCCGCCTAGTGAGATTCCAGAGTCTTTTTCGGTGGTAGTCCCTGTGTATAACCCAAAGAATGAGCGATCGCTTATCGAACTCGCTGCCACTGTTGCTCAATACGCCAATGGGCGATTGATTCCGCTAGCAGTGGCGCTTGCCCAGCCGCGGATGGACTCACCCCAGCTCACAAAAGCTCTAACCCGCAGCCGTCAGCTATTAGAAAATGCGCAGACTATCAGCAAGGAATTTGAAGCGATTACGGAGCCAGAGCTGAGAATTGATTACAATGTCGCCCAAACCATTGTCCACGTAGGTCGTGAGAAGAACGCTAACTTAATCGTGCTAGGCATGAACAAGCGCGCCACGCTAGATGGCAAGCGACTGTTCAACAGTATCCAAGATGAAGTAATGCAAACAGCGCACTGCCCGGTGGTAGTCGCCCGGCTGCTAGAACCTGTTTCGACCATCAAGACTATCTTGGTCCCAATAGAAAATCCTTCTGTGATGACGCTGCGAGTATTGCGCTTTGCCCAGGTGCTGGCGGTGGCCAACCAGGCTAGAATCACGCTCTTGCATGTGTACAGTCCGCGTACGCCAGAGACTAGTCAAGCTAGGCTAAGAAAGCAGATGGAGATTCTGTTGGATAAGTTGCCACCTGCTGACTGTTCAATCGAAATTGAGCTGTTGGCAAGAGACAATGTAGTGATGGCGATTACCAAGGCTGCTAGGCAGCATGACCTGGTGATAGTGCGATCGCGTCGTCAGCGCGGCAGCAATGGCCTGTCTATGGGCACCAAAACAACACCGCTATTGCAGCAGCTTCAGGGCTCGGTGATACTAGTCGGTGAACCGCAGCCGCAGCCAGTTGGCCAGGTCTCTCCTCGCAAGAGCGCTGCGCTGAATCTAGCAACTGTCTAGCTTTTGGCAGTGGTCTGGCGCAAGCATCCAAAACAGCAAAGTCAGTAGCTCGTATGAGTTGCTGACCCATCTCTTTAGAACTAACCAAGCAGGTAGTATCTCCATACTTCGACAGAGCTTAGGCATCAAAGATCTTTGTTAGAGATAAGAGACTACTCTCTATCTTCCTAAAAGCGAACAGCATGGAAAACTACGACGTTGTTATCATTGGCGCGGGCCACAACGGCCTTGTCTGCGCAGCTTATCTTTTAAAGGCTGGATACAGCGTTGCGCTACTAGAGAAGCGATCTATCCCAGGCGGCGCAGCTACAACCGAAGAACTGCTGCCAGACGAAGCGCCTGGGTTTATGTTCAATCGCTGTGCTATTGACCACGAGTTTATTCACCTAGGTCCAGTAATCGAGGAGCTAGAGCTGAACAAATACGGACTAGAGTATTTGTTCTGCGATCCTACTGTCTTTTGTCCACATCCAGACGGCAAATACTTTTTATCGCACAAGTCACTGGATAAAACCTGTCAGGAAATCGCTCAGTTCAACCGTCGTGACGCTGAGAAGTACAAAGAGTTCATTGACTTTTGGCAGCGATTTACGAAGGCGATTCAGCCCGTATTCAATGCGCCACCTCAGGCGATCTTTGACATTCTAGGCAACTACGACATCAAAAGTATTCAAAACCTACTTAGCATTCTAGGCGGACCGCACAAGTCGCTTGACCTAATCCGCACCATGCTGACGAGCCCAAAAGATCTTCTAGAAGAATACTTTGACTCGGAATTTATCAGAGCACCCTTGGCTAGACTGGCTTCAGAGTTCGGTGCACCCCCTTCACAAAAGACTATCTCTGTCGGCGGCATGATGATGTCCATGCGGCATAACCCAGGTATGGCCAGACCTAGAGGCGGCACTGGCGCACTGGTACAGTCGCTGGTGAATTTAGTGAAAGCACAAGGCGGTGCTATATTCACTGATCAGAGCGTTAAGCGAATTCTGTTAGATGGAAAACGAGCGGTTGGCGTCGAGGTTGAAGGTGGCAAAGAGTATCGGGCGAAGCTAGGCGTCATTTCTAATGTTGATGCCAAGCGGGTGTTCTTGCAGATGCTAGAGCCAGCGGAGGTAGCCGCCGCTGACGAAGAGCTAGGAGAGCGTCTAGATAGGCGAATCGTCAACAACAATGAGACTATTCTCCGAATCGACTGCGCACTTTCCGAAGTCCCTAAGTTCGAGCATCATAATCATCGTGATGAGTACCTAGTCGGATCTGTTCTAATTGCTGACTCGGTTCGTCATGTAGAGATTGCCCACACAGAACCCTCGGTCGGCAACATTCCTGACGCGGACCCTTCGTTTTATGCAGTTATCCCGACAGTCAGAGACCCGAGTATGGCTCCAAACGGCCAGCACACGTTATGGATAGAGTTCTTTGCGCCCTACCAGATCAACGGATTAGGAGGCACAGGATTTGCGGGTACTGGCTGGACTGATGAGCTAAAAAATCAGGCGGCCGATCGCGTGATCGATAAGTTTGCGGACTACGCGCCGAATATCAAGCAATCGATTATTGCGCGGAATGTGGAGAGTCCGGCGGAGCTAGGCGATCGCCTAGGCGCATACAAAGGCAACTACTACCACGTGGATATGACCCTCGATCAGATGGTCTTCTTCCGCCCGCTGCCAG
>JBCCOH010000074.1:0-27106 GCA_039111275.1 Cyanobacteria bacterium P01_D01_bin.1
CTCGCTGGACTGAAGCTGTTGGCTATTGGCTGCGAACGTTTGGAACTGAGCGATCGCACTTTTCATACTCTCATCTGCCATCTGTCGTGCAGCGACAGTTTGTGCTGATAGAAACGCCTCCCTCGCACTGCCCAGAGCCTCGATCACTGCTTTCTCATGTCCGGCGTAGCCCTGCGCGATTTGAGTAATCTGGGGAATCAGATCAGCTCGCCGTTGCATCTGATTTTCGACCTGCGCCCACTTACCATCTACGTTAGAACGGGCGGCGTTGAGTGAGTTGTATACGCTGGCTGTCCATAGAGCGGTTGCGATCGCCAATCCAACCGCAGCAAAACCGCCTATCTTCAGCATCTGCGTTTTTCGCTGTTGGGCCTGGGTAGCCGCCGCCTGCTCTGCTTTCAGCTCCTTCAAAGCTTGCTGCATCAGCTCAGGTGGAATCTCTACTTCTGAACCTGCCGCCTGAAGCTGACCGAGAGAATAGGCTTGATTCTGCTGTTGGTACAGCCTGCTGGCTTTCTCTAAAACGACAGGCACCCACTCTTCTGGAATTGCGTTATTTGAATTCATCACGTTTCTAGATAAAAGTACTTGCTTGTTAGCTACCAGCTGCTTCCGGCTCCGCCGCCACCGCTAGAGCCACCGCCAAAGCTACCGCCGCTGCTAGAAGAGGAGCTAGAGCTACTGCTAGAGCTGCCAGAACAGCTACTGCTAGAAGAAGTCTGAACCCTTGGAATCGTGCGATAGGTGTTTTTGCTCCTGCCGCAGGCGTGACATTTTCGAGTGATTCGGCGAGTGCCTGTAGAGTAGGTAGTAGCGCGTTTGGTCACCTCAGAGGTCTTTTCTACAGCTAAAGCACCGCATATGGCGACTTCGCAAGTCTTGTAGATAGGATTGTTGCAATTAAAAGAAACCAGATGAATATCTTCTTTACTCACCGGAGCGTGATTAGCACAGGCGGGGCAATGCCAAGCCTCATGCATTTTGCTTCTAATTCCAATCTCAGTGATTTGCGCCTTGCTCAAAAGGGGAGAGAGCTGATCGAAGTTCAGTGGCATCATTGGCCTAGAGCAGTCTGCGCAGATGACGATGTTTTGATAGGAGTGCGATCGCAACAGTCGCAGCATGACTGCATAAGCGCCAAAAAATCCAATCAATACACAAGGCGCAAGGAGCAAGAGCGGACCTGTGAACACACCAAAGAAGAGAGCGACAAAGCACAAAAGCGCTATGCGAATCAGCTGCATCATCGTATGAACAGCGGGCGCAGGCGCTATCTTTCCAGAAATCTTTCTATCCCACTGCGCACTCAAAAATATCTCGTAGCCCAGCCATAGCGCAAAGGAAGGCGGGATAAGGATAATACCTGATCCAGAGAAAGGCCAAGTAAATATAGACACTAGAAACAACAGAAAAAACACCTGCCATCCGGTACGAACTAATCGCTTGTGTATGTGATAAGCGACTAGGAAGCTGCCTCTAATCGGCCTCTTTCCACCCCGGATAGTGAGTTCTGGTGAGGTAAAAGCAACGACTCTTCCCTGGCTGCCAGAGGCTTTGGCAAACAGTCGATAGAGCAAATTGCTCACAGGATTACCTAATCCACGTAGTTCTGTTTTGCCAGTCGGGGCGATCGGCACCACTGGTTTATACGACTTGGTGAGTGACTTTAGCCACACCATCAATATTGTCGCCATCGACGTCAAAGCCACGCCCACGCCCGCAAAACGCCATTGCGCAGAGGGCACTGATCCTGTGTCTTGACCAACAGAGACAGAATCCGGTGTAGCTGGTGCAGAAGATAGAGGTTGCGGAATCGAGTTTGTAGCTGACTGTGGTGCAGGCTGCACCTGAAAGGAGGGAGGTGCGACTTCACTGTTTAGGGTCTCGATAAGCGCTCTAGTACCCGCCAAGATTCCAGCATCAAAGTTACCTGCTTTGAACTGAGGCGTGACTTGGTTATTCAAGATTGCGCCTACTTTTGCATCAGGCAAGCGGCCTTCAAGACCATAGCCAACTTCGATTTCATTACGGCGATCGCCCTTAGAAACCAGAAATAACAAACCATTATCTTCACCTGCCTTGCCAATTCCCCAAGCATTAAACAGCTCAGTTGCAAACGCCTTTGGTGTGGGCGAAGGCTGAGTATCTGGAACGGTCACCACTGCAATCTCTGTCCCGTCAGCCGCTTCTAGCGCCGTAATCATTTGGTTGAGTTCGGCTTCCGCACCATCGCTGAGCATATCGGCCATGTCAGTGACCCAGGTTCCGTCTATCTGCTGCGGATTAGGGACCGCATCAACAGGGACGGCCAACCCTGGCGAGACCGGAAACAGAGCGAGACAGCCGATGACACATAGACAAAGCGCGCTCAGCAGTAGTCTATAGCTTTGGTCACTTAGCTTACGGTATAGTACAGGCTGAAATCCTTGATGTTGCAGGGCTAAGCGACTCGCAAAGGGCGAATGCAATCCGCTCTTTGCTATATGAGGTAGATACTGCCTGATTTTCGTGAGCAGGAAAACTGGCATCGTCCAGACCTCGATCAATACATGCCTACAGCTTTCCCTGTATGGAATTTCTAGAAGTTCTGAGAAAGTACTAGTAATCATCTACTAGCTTCATGAACAAGCAGACATAGTCAGCGGGTTTTGCGGACATAAGTTTCGGTGTGCCCGTCCCAAAAAGAAAGCCGCGACGCTAATAAAGCAGGTCGCGGCTGTAAGTGTGAGGAAAAACCTATGTCTAGCCCGGCTCGGATTGTGTCTAGCCTGACTTGGATCTAGCTCTGAGCAGGCAGTGGTTCTGGGCGCAAAGACAGCGTTCGGGCATTGCCGCTACGGTTGATGCTCAGGCGCAAATCCTGGTCTAGCCCATTGGCGTCCACGGCTTGCTGAACTTCTTGCCCAGTAGCGATCGCCTCACCGTTTACCTGACTGACCACATCACCAGAGCGCAGTCCCGCTCTAGCGGCTGGCGACCCTGGAACGACTTCTGCAACCAGTACGCCGCTATCGACTTCGACTCTAAAGTCGTTGTTGGGATTCTGATTGATAGAATCGCGGACTTCGGCAGTGAGGTTGAGCATTCTGATGCCGATGAATGGGTGATCAACTTTGCCGTTGGCGACTAGCTGATCGGAGATACGCTGTACCGCGTCCATAGGAATTGCGAAACCGATGCCGTTGGCTCCGCGAATGATGGCTGTATTCATGCCGATGACCTCGCCGCGAGCATTCAGCAGCGGGCCACCAGAGTTACCGGGGTTGATCGCTGCGTCTGTCTGAATGAAGTCTACACGCTTGTCGGGGATGCCGACTTGGCCACTGGTGCGTCCGGTGGCGCTGACGATGCCGACGGTGACTGTGTTGTCTAGGCCAAGTGGGTTGCCGATGGCGATCGCAACTTCTCCAGGCAATAGTTCCGCCTCACTCACCGCCAGCGTCGGCAGATCGTTCGCATCTAGATCAATCACCGCCACATCTGTCACCGGGTCAGTGCCCAGCACCCGACCTTCAAACGTACGACCGTCTTTTAGCGTTACCTGAACGGTATCTGCCCCGTCTACTACGTGAGCATTGGTCAAAATGCGACCATCTTCACTCACAATAAAGCCAGATCCGACGCCGTTTTGCGTTCTTTCACGCGGCATCTGTGAAGGCATCTGGTCGCCAAAGAAGCGACGGAAGCTTTCAGGAACATTAGGCGCACGCTGCGTTACTGTCCGAGAGGCGTTGATCCGAACGACTGCTGGCCCCACCGCCTGAACGACTTCAGCGACAGAAGCGTCTTCAGCAGGAACCATCAGGCTAACCGGAACAGCTTCGGGATAGGCAGAGGGCTCCACGATAGAAATATTTTCGGCGGTCTGATTATTAAGCGGACCCATCGCGGCATAGGTCCCGGCTGTGGCAGTGCCCGCACCTAGAAGAACGAGGGCCAAAGAAGTGGCAAGCTTATGGCCAGAACGCTTGCCAGAAGGATGTATAGAGGTATGTTCGGAGCGATCAGCTGTCATGGATTACGGCTTTATTCTTGAAGGACATTCTCAAGATATCCGGCTGTTTTGACAGCGGGGTGACAGCGGTATGGCGATCGTGTGAAATCTGTGAATATGGACCTTTTGGAAAAAAGCCAATCAATAGAAGCCTGCAAATCTTTCTGATGATGGATTCTTGATAATCAAGCAGTTGCTTTACTGATGGAATCCGAGATACGTGGGCCAGTAGCAACCAACAGGAGCTTCAGAAGAATTATGGATAGCAAATCAACGGTTGTTTGGCAGGGAAGCGCGAAGTCAGGTAAAGGGGAAATCACAACGGAGAGCGGCGTACTTAATAGGTCTGTCTACACCTACGGCACCCGCTTCGAAGATAACCCAGGAACAAACCCCGAAGAGTTAATTGCGGCGGCTCATGCGGCCTGCTTTACAATGGCAACTGCCGATGAGATGGGCAGCGCTGGCATTGAACCTGAGCAGCTAACAACGGTGGCAACAGTGACTTTGAGTACTGAAGGCAACGCCCCAGAAGTCTCTCAGATTCACTTAGACATCACAGCCAAGGTACCCGCAGATAGCAAAGAGGCTTTTGAAAAAGCGGCGAAGAGTGCGAAAGAAAACTGTCCTATCTCTAGACTGATGAATGCGGATATTTCTCTAGATACTCATGTCGAGAGCTAGCCTCGAAGCTAATTTTTCGCCGACTTTTCTCTAGGCTGGCACAATGGAGGGGTTCATCCATTCTAGATGCCTTCTGTGATAGCGCCTGAAACCCTATTTCCTTTTCAGTTAGACGATTTTCAGCTAGATGCGATCGCCGCTCTAAACCAGGGACGCTCCGTTATCGTTTGCGCGCCCACAGGCTCTGGCAAAACCCTTGTCGGCGAATACGCCATTCACCGGGCGCTAGAAATGAACCGCCGCGTCTTCTACACGACGCCGCTCAAAGCACTTTCTAATCAAAAACTACGAGACTTTAAGCGAGAGTTTGGCGAAGAAAATGTAGGTCTGCTAACTGGGGATAGCTCCGTCAATCGAGACGCGCCCGTCGTGGTCATGACCACCGAAATTTTCCGCAATATGCTCTATGGCACTAGTATCGGCGAAGTCGGCACCTCGCTACGAGACGTGCAGGCTGTCGTGCTAGACGAATGCCACTATATGAACGATCGGCAGCGCGGCACCGTCTGGGAAGAATCAGTTATCTACTGCCCGCCAGAAATCCAGCTAGTGGGTCTATCTGCGACCGTAGAAAACGGCGGACAGCTTACTGACTGGATTGACGAAGTCCACGGTCCTACTCAGCTAATTTACTCAGACTATCGCCCGGTGCCGCTAAACTTTCACTTTGCGGTAGAGAAAGGCATCTTTCCGCTACTCAATGAGCAAAGATCAAGCATTCACCCTCGGTTAAAGAGCTATCGCAAGCCGCCCCGCCGACAGCGTGGCCAAAAGAAACAGAAAGCGGGCGCAACGCTACCAGGTGTCGTCAGCCAGCTTCAGGCCAAAGACATGCTGCCCGCCATCTACTTTATCTTCAGCCGTAAAGGCTGCGATAAGGCGGTGCAGGCCGTAGCTCATATGCGGCTGGTCAGTGCGGCTGAATCGGAGCTGTTGAAACGACGGATCGATCGCTTTGTCGATCGCAACCCGGAAGCCATTCGGGCCAATCAGCTAGAGTCGCTGTACCGTGGCATTGCGGCGCACCACGCTGGAATTCTACCCGCCTGGAAGAGCCTAGTAGAAGAATTGTTCCAAGCGGGCCTAATCAAAGTGGTGTTTGCGACCGAAACCCTAGCAGCAGGCATCAACATGCCAGCTCGGACGACGGTAATTGCCAGTCTGTCTAAACGCACAGACGACGGGCATCGGCTGCTACATGCGTCTGAATTTTTGCAGATGTCGGGTCGGGCCGGGCGTCGAGGGATGGATGTCGAAGGCCATGTGGTCACAGTAGAGTCTCCTTTTGAAGGAGCCAAGGAGGCTGCGCAGCTAGCGCTATCGCCCCCCGATCCGCTCGTGAGCCAGTTTACGCCCAGCTATGGCATGGTGCTCAATCTGTTGCAGATTCATACGGCAGAGGAAGCACAAGAACTGATTGAAAGGAGCTTTGGTCAGTATTTAGCAACGCTGCATCTGGCATCTCAAAAGAGTGTGATCGCCCAGCTAGAAAACGACATCGCCATTCTGCAAGATCAGCTCGCCTATATCGACGATGCGGCGCTAGCAGAATTCGAGAAGCTGCGCGGTTGGCTAAAAGAAGAAGAAAGATTGTTGAAGATTTTACGACAGCAGGCAGAAGAAAGAATCAGCAACAGCGATCCGGTAGCGGTCTCCTTTGCGATGTCCGGTGCCATTCTCTCTTTGAAAGGCAAGAACATCAAACTGCCAGTGCCTTTGCCCGCCGTGCTAGTCACCAAAATTCCAGGGCCAGGGCAGTTTCCGCTGCTGATCTGCCTGGGTGCCAACAACCGCTGGTATGTAGCGACGGTTAAAGATGTGGTCACGATGAACGCGGAGCTTGAGCGGCTAAGCGCGGTCGATGACTTGGTTCCACCTTCAGAGCTAGCGCTTTCGCCTGGAAAATCTCGTCGAGGCGGCAAGCGATCGGCGGTTGTAGCCGCAGAGATACCGAATATTCCTGAGCTAGAAGAACAAGCCCCTGAGGTGAAAGCGCAACAAGAAAAAGCCAATGCTGTGGCTCAAAAGCTGGCGAACAATCCGGTGGCACAGTTAGAAAGTCCAAAAGCGGTGATGAAGCAAAACAAACGGCTAAGACGGCTGCAAGAAGAATTGCGCGATCGCACCCAAAAATACGACAACTACACCCACCACTACTGGCTAGAATTCGTCAGCCTGATGCAGGTACTCGAAAACTTTGAATGCTTAGAAGATAATACGCCGACAGAAATGGGGCAGCTATGCGCTGCCGTTCGCGGCGATAACGAGCTATGGCTAGGCATGGCCCTAGCGTCTGGAGAATTCGATGCCCTAGAGCCACAGCAGTTCGCCGCTGCCTGCGCAGGCATCCTCATGGAAAACAACAGACCCGATACCTGGATTCGCTACCAGGCAAGCCGCCCAGTGCTAGAAACGCTCGGCGGCTTGCGCAATCTGAGAAGGCACATTTTCCAAGAACAGAGAAGACAGGACATCCAAATTCCGGTCTGGCTAGAAGAAGACTTGATTGCGCTCGTCGAGCAGTGGGCGCTAGAAGTAGACTGGCAAGAACTCTGCGATAACACTAGCCTAGACGAAGGCGATATCGTCCGTATCCTGCGCCGTACGCTAGATTTTCTCTCTCAGGTTCCCCACGTTCCCTATTTATCGGAGGCCGTTCGCAGCAACGCTAGACAGGCGGCCTATTTGCTCAATCGATTCCCCGTCAACGAGGCACCTGAGTAGAGCCAGCCGCCCTGAACAACTATTGATGGCTCTTCGAAACTTGATGGCTCTTCGAAACTGGGCTAGCGTCTGAGCTAGCTCAGTTTCGCGTTAGCCACTTTTGACCGTTCAATCGCTGTAGCGTGTACAGCACCATCAGATCTAGCGTAATTCTGCGCTCATCACCCATGAACTGTTCGACAGTGCTCGGCACTCTACCGTTAGACGCTAGGGTAAAGACCTTTTGGCCTGAGATGTCCTCGTCAATAAAGGCGATGTTGAACTTGCGATCGCCCTCCCCTTCATCTGTCCACTGCCCCTGGACCTGCCAATAAGGATCGTCACCGCTCTGACCGATCACCTCTAGCTTGCGCTTGGCAAATTCTAGATCTAGCTCCTCAATGCCTTCCTTTGCCATCGCTTCTTTTAGGCTAGGCAGATAGTGCTGCTCCATAAACTCGTTGAAGGGCTTGTCTTCTAGCTTTGGCGGCTTTTCTTTCTTCTTCTTCGCTGCTGGCTTTTTATCGGCTGGCTTTTTATCGGCTGGCTTTTTATCGTCAGATTTCGCTTCGGATTTGGCGGCTGGCTTCTTCGCAGCATCGCCCACACCTGCAGTTTTACCGGCTGGCTGATTACCTGTTTTCGCCGTTTCCTTCTCAGGATTTTCTTCTATCTTGGCAACTGGCTCGTCCGCTTTCTTATCTTCTGACTGCTCTAGACCTTCCGCGTCGGCGTCAGGCTTTGCAGTTTCGGCAACCGTATCCTCGGGCTTTGCACCCTCAACGATATTCTCAGCGTTCTGGTCCGACGGGCTTTGCTGTTCTGCCATGCTATTTCGCTTCTAGATTGCAAGGAGCGCAGTGCTACGATTGCCTACTCGTCGTAGGTCTCGGCATGCACGCTAAGCAAGTGCTGCCATTATTGCACCGCGCCATAATTATAGAAGTTTTCTAGAGTTTGTCTCCACCTTTTATTTGCTCACCTGCATTAGTTTAGGCAGGCTGTAGCGTCTTGGCATGTTGACGATACCAGTCAACTGTCTTCTTAAGCCCGTCACGAAAGTCGGTTTGGGCCTCGAACCCAAAGGATTGCTTTGCCCTCTGCGTATCCAGACAGCGGCGAGGTTGGCCGTTCGGCTTGTCGGTTTGCCAAACCAGCTCACCTTCAAACTCCATCACGTCACAGATTAGCTCTGCAAGATCTTTGATAGAGATTTCAGCGTTGGTGCCGAGGTTCACTGGCGCAGCATCTGAGTAGTCCTGCGTAGCCATGACGATGCCACGAGCTGCATCTGTAGAGTAGAGAAATTCACGAGTTGGACTGCCGTCGCCCCAGACAGGTAGCGTCTTGTCACCGTTGATCTGAGCTTCGTGGATTTTGTGAATTAGCGCTGGAATGACGTGGGAACTACGCGGATCGAAGTTATCTTCGGGGCCGTATAGATTGACAGGTAGTAGATAGATGCCGTCAAAACCGTACTGCTGACGGTAGGCTTCGAGCTGAACGAGTAGAGCCTTTTTAGCAATGCCGTAAGGCGCGTTTGTCTCTTCGGGGTAGCCAATCCAAAGGTCTTCTTCCTTGAACGGGACCGGGGTGAATTTGGGATAGGCACAGATGGTGCCAACACAGACGAATTTCTCTGCGCCTGCCAGGTACGCCGCGTGAATCAGCTGAGCGCCCATCATCAAATTGTCGTAAAACAGCTCTGCGGGCTTTTCACGGTTTAGACCGATGCCGCCCACGTGAGCCGCTAGGTGAACAATCACATCCTGGCCAGCTACTGCACGTTTGCATGCTTCCATCTCAGTGAGATCATAGTCGCGCGATCGCGTCACCAAGATATTGTCAGGATTGGCGCCTGCTCGCTGTAGCTGGTCCACCACCTGCTTTCCCAAGAAACCAGCCCCACCTGTGACTAGTATCTTCTTATTTGCTAGTTCCATATGACTCTTACCACCGTCCTAATCAGGCGCTGCTTACTTACATTTTTTTGAATATCATGCCGAGGGCAGACACACTGGGAGAACCCTATGCCTTGTGCCCAAGATCTACAAGCAATCTGCCTCAGCGTCCGGTGAATTACGCAGCTCTAGGACATAGAGCCAATCATCTGACGGCGAATGGTAGCGATGTTTAGACTGCCGTTATTGCTGCTGACTGGCTTTTCACCGATCGCTTCTAAGTCGGCGTCTACCATCAGCTTCACTAGCTGTTCAAAGCTGACTTCGGGCTGCCATCCCAAGACGGTTTTTGCCTTGGTCGGATCGCCGATGAGCAGATCCACCTCAGCCGGTCTGAGGTAGCGCTCGTCAAAGGCTACGAAGTCGTTCCAGTCGAGGTTGACGTACTCGAAGGCGATATCTAGAAACTGACGGATAGAGTAGGTCTCACCAGTAGCGATCACAAAGTCGTCTGGCTTCTCGTGCTGAAGCATCAGCCACATTGCTCTGACGTAATCTTTGGCATAGCCCCAATCGCGCTTGGCATCTAGATTGCCGAGATAGAGCTTCTTTTGCTGTCCGGCAACGATGCGGGCGATCGCACGAGTAATCTTACGCGTGACAAAAGTCTCACCGCGACGAGGCGACTCGTGGTTAAACAAGATGCCGTTGGTGGCAAACATATCGTACGATTCGCGGTAGTTGATGGTTTGCCAGTGCGCATAGACCTTGGCACAAGAATAAGGACTGCGTGGATAAAACGGCGTTTCTTCTGACTGAGGAACGTGCTGAACCTTACCGTACATTTCAGAAGAGCCTGCCTGGTAGAAGCGGACATCGCTGCCAGTGCGCTGCTGGTAGTCGCGAATCGCCTCTAGCAGCCGCAGTGCCCCCATCGCGACAGTATCTACCGTATATTCGGGCGAGTCAAAGCTGACGCGAACGTGTGACTGTGCGCCCAGGTTGTAGACTTCATTCGGCTGGACCTGCTCTAGGATGCGGCGCAGCATAGTGCCATCATTGAGATCGCCGTAGTGCAAGAAGAGTTTGGCGTCTTCTTGGTGCGGATCAACATAGATATGGTCGATCCGATCAGTGTTGAAAGTAGAAGTGCGACGGATAATGCCGTGGACTTCGTAGCCTTTGCCTAATAAGAGTTCGGCTAGATATGAACCGTCTTGTCCAGTGATGCCTGTAATCAGCGCCCGCTTTGCTTGCGACATGCTTAAAATAGTCCTCTGTTTTGAATGAGCAGTAGAGATAGGTCTAGGGTTGGAACTCTACGCAAAAGATCTACACAATCTTTGTCAGTATGCCCAAAGCTAGAAAGGATAAGGAAAGCTTGATGTCCTCATACTTTGCGATCAACGTTACCTGATCCTAATTGTCAGGATTAACGCGCTTTATCAAGAGAATGTGTTTTATCAGTGGGGATGATTACAGATGATGAAGCTGGCTATCAGGCTCTGCGATCACGTTCAATGTCATAAATCGCCTTTTCCCAGCACCACTGCTCTGGCCGATCGGGATTGCGATCACTGACATCTTGTACCAGTCTTTGCGCTACCGAAGCGTTCCCACCAACGAGCCTCAGCAGCTGTTTGCGCGTGCTTCTAGACACCCCTCTTTCGCGAGAGAGACTAGTGTGATGGCCCATAGCGCTGCGCCTGTTGATCGGTAGCCGATAGCCCGTCAGCCAGCTAAAGACGGCTAAAAGTAGGGCGATCGCAATTACGATAGAGAGGATAGACATAGGCAGAAACGGCCGGAGTGCGTAGCCGAAATATTATGGATTAGCGTAAGCCATAAGATAGACAACTGACATCCTTTTCAATACGGACGTGATTTATAGCTCCCGATCCCGCGCTGAAACAGTTCTTGCTTTTTGGTTTGGCGAGGCTACTGGTCCAGACTATGGCCGCTATCGCAAAGCTTGGTTCATCAAAGACTCGGCCTTTGACCAGCAGATTCGTCAGCAATTCCTAGTCGATAGCCAAAGCGCGGCGGCGGGTGCATACGAAAGCTGGAAATCGCACCTGCCATCGGCGGTGGCGCTGATTTTGCTGCTAGACCAGTTCCCTCGCAATATATATAGAGGGCAAGCTCGCAGTTTTGCGACTGACCAGCAGGCGCTGGCAGTTGCGCAGTCTCTAGTTGATGATAGGCGCGATCGCAATCTAATACCCGCCTACCGATTCTTTGCCTACTTGCCTTTCGAGCACAGCGAGAACATGCAGCACCAGAATCGTTGTGTTGCGCTGATGGAGGAACTGGTCAAAGACTATCCAAACATGGACAAAGGATTCAAGCGCGGTTTGGACTACGCTATGCGCCACCGAGAAATCATTGAACGATTTGGTCGATTCCCGCATCGCAATGAAATATTAGGGCGTCAGAGCACTACAGCAGAACTCACCTTTCTACAGCAGCCGGGCTCCAGGTTCTAGCACTAAGGAACTACTACTACTACTACCGCTGATGCTGCTGACATTCTCCACAAGAGAAGACACGCTTTACTGACGGTTGGTAACGTACTCTAGCCAGATAGAGGCACACAGACCGACGTAGTGAGCAAAGATGGCATTGATTACCGAAAAGACAACTGCAATATCAGCGGCGTTGATAAACGCAGAAGTGTCTTGGGTATTTACGCCAATTGCGACCTGCCTAAGTGAGCGAGTCCAAAGATCAGCAATCACGATCTCAGCGCCAAAGATAGTGATTAACATACCGATCAAGCTAATAGAAATACCGATGCGAATTGCCCTGATGGCAGCTTTGGGCTTGGGCCGCAGGTCTGGGTTTGTAGTGCCGAGCTTGCGGCCTAGAAGGACGTAGCGAAATCCCCAGAATGCGCTGATAAAGATAGTAAGCAGTCCTACGGTGGTGAGTAGATCGGCAGAGGCGCTAGTAAATCCAGCGTTGGGCTCTAGGGCGTTAAATATGAACAGAATGCTAGCAATCACGCCAACTACGGCCTGTATCCATACGCTAGCCCAGCCTACCCGCTTGAAGTTCGCGGCAATGCGGCGAATAGCTGGAGGGAGGGAGTAACCGAGTTCACCAGTCATAGGTGTAACGCTCTGTAGGAAGGGGATAAGCTTTATGGTAGTACGAGAGGGGGCCTACTCTGCGAGCAGAGCAAAGCTCTACGGCTCCGCTCAGCTGCCGAGAGTGTGGAAGCTGTTTTATGAAAGAGGGTCATTTGAGTAGGAGTGAGCATGGAAGCTTATAAGAATCAGGTGAGTGATTTGATCGCTCTCGCTCGGCATCGGGTGGATTACTTGGCAGTGCGGTTGGAGAGGTCGCAGGGCTGTGAGATTCGGCTGCGAGGGGAGGTGCCGGAGGCGCTCAGTGAAGGGTTGGCGATCGGTGGGCAGGTCCGGGCCTGTCACCTGGGTGGCTGGGGGTTTGCGAGCTTCAATCGGCTGGCGGATTTACCAGAGCGGATAGAGGATGCGATCGCGGCTGCTCGTTTGGTAGGAAACGACACTACACGGCTAGCACCTATCGACATTGTTCAAGCCACTTACACACTGCCCTTAACAGGCAAAGATCCTAGACAGATTTCGCTGGCAGATAAAAAGGCTCTATGCCACCACTACATCGAGGTTTTGCAGGGGCAGCGCCCCGAGATTGCCTCAACGGCTGTGCGCTACGAAGATAGCTATCAGCAGGTGCTACTGGTGACCTCTGAAGGCACCTTGATCGAGCAGAACTGGACTGATATAGAGATGCGGTTTTCGGCAACAGCTCGGCAGGGTGAGCGGGTGCAAACCGGACGAGAGACGGTGGGATCTCGGCGGGCTTATGAGGATGTCCTAGGGTTAGAAAAAAAGGTAGCAGCAGCGGGCGATCGCGCCGTCAATGCCCTTACCTTGCCCTCAGCAAAAGGTGGCCTCTACACCGTTGTGATCGACCCTATCCTCAGCGGCCTATTTGTCCACGAAGCCTTTGGCCATCTGTCTGAGGCCGATATGATCTACGAAAATCCAGAGCTGCTAGAAACCATGTCTCTAGGTCGGCAGTTTGGTCCGAAGACGCTACAGATATTTGATGGCGCGGCGCCAGCAGGGCATCGCGGTAGCTATTTGTACGATGATGAGGGCACGCCAGCCACAACGACTCAACTGATCAAAGACGGCGTCTTGACTGGTCGATTACACTCTCGCGAAACCGCTGGAGAACTAGGCGAGATACCTACTGGCAACGCCCGATGTTTGAACTATCACTACTCACCTATTGTTCGCATGACCAACACCTGGATTGAGCGAGGAGAGACACCCGTAGCCGATCTGTTTGCCGGTATTGACGAGGGTATTTATGCACGCAACTGGCTCGGTGGACAGACCAACGGCGAGCTATTTACCTTTACCGCTGGTGAAGCCTGGATGATTCGACAGGGCAAAGTCGCCGAACCCGTCCAGGATGTGACGCTCTCGGGCAACGTCTTTAGCACGTTGGCCAATATAGAGGCAATCGGTGACGACTTCTATTGGGATGAGTCGGGCGGCTGTGGCAAAGGCGGCCAGAGTGGTCTGGCGGTGGGCTGCGGTGGGCCTAGCCTACGGATAAAAGATGTGGTGATTGGAGGAGAGAGTGCATGAATCCTTTGACAAATCCTTTGGCAAATTCTCTAACGGAAAATGGTACGACAGACGGCTTGCCTAATCTTCGCCTTTATCTAGACACTGCCGATACAACGGCTTGGCAAAAATGGCTACCGACAGGCATGTTCTATGGCGTGACTTGCAACCCGCTGCTGCTAGAAAGAGCAGGCGTCGAGTGTGAACCGGCTGCCTTGAGATCGTTAGCCGAGCAGGCGTTTGATCTAGGAATGCAAGAGGTTCACCTGCAAGCCTGGGGGGGCTCTGTTCCTGAACTGTTAAACATTGGCAACTTACTCAGCAGCTTTGACAAACGCATCGTGGTCAAGCTGCCTGCGACCGAATCGGGCACTATGGCAGCTAAAATGCTGATTCGTGCTGGCATTCCGGTGACGCTGACGGCAGTTTATTCGATTCATCAGGTACTGATTGCGGCGGCGATTGGCGCTAGCTATGTGGCTCCCTATCTAGGCCGAATTGACGACGGCGGTCGAGATGGCTTTGCCGAAGTGGCAACTATGCAGCAGGTGCTAAAGGGGGTAAAGTCCACCACGCGGGTGCTGACTGCGAGCATTCGCAATGCGGAAGACATTCCTGATCTAGCAGAGCGAGGGGTAGACACGTTTACCTTTTCGGTGGCGATCGCCCAAGCCTTTTTCGACGTACCCGAAACTATTCAAGCAACCGCTGATTTTGAAAAAGCTGCAAACAAAATGGCAAACCAAGCCTTGTAATCTTCTATGGCTGTCTACGAGCAATCAGTCTTTATCCGTGCTAATTCCACAGCTGTAGAACGTTGTTTTACGCAGCAGCGCCTGATGCACCAGTGGCTAAATCCAGCTTTGGTCTGTGAGCCAGTCGGCGAATGGCGAATGACGATAGGCAGTGAGTTTGATTTCAAGCTAAAGATTCCTGTGTTAGCACCCTCGCTGCGTAGCACCGTCATTGAACGGCGACCGGGGCTGGTGGTTTGGGGATTTGATGGATTCTTTGAGGGGCGCGATCGCTGGGAGTGCCAGCCCGAAGTCAATCCCAAAGCCAGTGGAACAACGCTGCTAAACCGATTTGAATTCACCATTCCTAATCCGTTAGTTAGCTTCGGGTTCAATCAGTTTGCAGCCACCTGGACCAAGAAGGATATGGAAGCTCAGCTACAGCGTCTGAAACAGGTTGCTGAGCGGCTATAGAAAAACCAAAGACCGTACGTTCTTCAGAATGCCATATCTTCAGAATGCTATGAGTTTGACCGTAGCGGTGATTTTGGTGAAATTTCGGCGCAGGCAGTAATGGAGAAAGTAGTCGTGGATCTCAATGCACAGCAGCAAGTGAGGGGTCGAAAGTTATATGTAGATTCAGAAAGTATTAAGATCGGTTGAGGTTCTAGATTGGCTAGGGAAACCTGGGGTGAGATGGCTCTTTATGGAGCTCTTCACGCGAATAGCGCAGTACATGTCTAACTAGTCTTTGCCTAGATGACTCCGTTTCTCCGGGTATCTGTGCCTTCTTACCTTGATTGTTCAACTACGACTAACCCGGTGGAATTACCTACCCAGCCACAGTCTCAAATAAAGAGGTATGAAGAGCTGCTACAGGGCGTTGCGGCTGCTACGAATATCTTGCTCACTGGTCACAACTATCATGAGGCGATTAACCAAGCATTAGCGACCTTAGGCCAGGCAACTGGGGTAGATCGCACTTACATTTTTGAGACGCATCCGCATCCAGGGCTCGGCAAACCTGCAATGAGTCAGCGTTGGGAGTGGACTGCGCCAGGTGTGCTACCTGAAATTGACAATGTAGAGCTGCAAAACATGCTCTACGAGGACTTCTTACCTCGTTGGCATGTGGAGCTATCGCAAGGGCAGCCAATCTATGGATTTGTTGAAGAGCTTCCACCCACCGAACAAGAGATATTAGCGCCACAGGGTATTCTTTCTATTCTGGTGGTCCCTATCCAAATTCGCAGTCGCTTTTGGGGTTTCATTGGGTTCGACGAGTGCAGCATTCTGCATGAGTGGACATCGGTAGAGGTGTCGACCCTGCGGGCGATCGCAGGCTGTCTGGGGGGTGCGATCGCCCAGCACCATACAGAACAAGCCCTCCAAAAAATCAATCTCAGCCTCGAAAAGAGGGTCGCCCAAAGAACAAAAGCATTAACCGCCGCGAACACAGAACTATCAGTAGCTATGAAGTCTTTGAAAGAGACTCAGGCCAAGCTTATCCACACAGAAAAGATGTCTAGCCTAGGGCAGCTCGTCGCTGGCGTTGCCCATGAGATCAACAATCCGACCAACTTCATTCATGGCAATCTAGAGCACGCCCAACACTACATAGAAGAGTTGTTAGCCCTGGTTGCACTATACCAAGCAGAATATCCAAATCCAGCGCCTGCTATAGAAGAAAAGCTTCAGGACGTAGAGTTCGACTTTCTTAGAGAAGACTTCATTAAGCTGATGGACTCTAGCCTGCTAGGGGTCACTCGAATCATGCATGTTGTGCGATCGCTGCGCAACTTCTCTCGCCTGGACGAAGCTGACTGCAAGCTTGTAGACATTCACCAGAGTATAGAAAGCGCCCTTAACTTTTTACAGCATCGGTTTGAGCTACCGAACTATGAGCAGGCCAGAGCAGGAGGCATCGAGATTATCAAACAGTTCGATTCACGCATACCTCTATTAGAGTGTTTTCCTAGGGAGCTGAATCAAGCAATCATGCATGTGCTGACCAACGCAGTTGATGCGATAGAAGCAAAGAACGAGAAAGCGTGCGCGCAAAAGTCAAACAAAATTGAGATTAGCAGTGCAGTGGGCGATCGCAACCGCATCCTCATCCGCATTGCCGACAGCGGCATCGGCATGACACCTGCTACCCAGGCCAAAATGTTCGATCCATTCTTCACCGCTAAACCAGTTGGCCAGGGCACCGGGCTAGGTCTATCTATTGCGCATCAGATTATCGTGCAAGAACACAAAGGCGAAATCATCTGTCATTCTACGGTTGGACAGGGAACCACTTTCGAGATCTGGCTACCTGTGAGACAGCATTAGCTAGCAAACAGACGACGCGAGAGGTTTGCTTGTCTCATCTGGGCTAGATCTATCGTCGGCGTGCAAGACCACATCTCGTCTAATGCTAGCTTGGCTGCATCCTGACAAACTTCCGCCATGTCTGCCGACAGACTCAGCCGGATCTGCTGCGCCTGCAAGTGTCCTATCGCCCCTAGCCGAATAGCTGCGCCCAGCAGCCCGGTTACGAAACCATGAACGAAGGCAACTAGCGCCGATTGCTCATCTAGCCCTGCAATCTGTGCCACTACCGCAAACACAACCGGATGCAGGCAGTTAAACTGGCCGCTGGCAGTCTGGTGGCTTAAGGCTTCTAGCTGTGAGTGCGCCCAGGTGCTGCTAGCAACCATCAACAAAGCCCGTCCGCTCTGCCTCTGGGCACTGCGAGTTTTTTGAATTGGGGTTTGCGCAAACAAAAGCGCGTCAATCTCGCGTACGCTCTCCAGATCAGACAGCGTACTATATCTATGGGTATGAGCGAGCGCAACCAAATCGGTACTACCTACTTTGTTGCACAGCAATAGTCGAATAAAAGTTTCTACATCTTCAGTGCTGTTAATCCTTCCCGCCTGTACTAGACTCTCTAATCCATGAGAAAGCGTATAGCTACCAGAAGGGAAAAAAGAGTCAGCTAGCTGCATCAGAGTCAGCTGTTGAGCAAACGTTGAGTATCGAGTAAGATTATCAGTGCTCATGAGAATGGCTGTGGAAATGCGGTAGAGCAGCGGCCGATGAAAAGTCTAGAGTATTATCAGCAGACGCAAGCTCGCAAGCAACCTGTAGTCCCTCGATTTCCAAACTTTCAATAATCTTGTTAATTGTAGATTCTACTGCATCGCTATCATCTGAAAGTTCCACATACAGTATCTCTCCGCGTAGTGTGACTGGCCAGTGATGATTGCCAATAGCATGGCCAAGCTTCACTAGCTGAACGGGAGAATTACGCGCATCTTTATCAAACTGCAATGCAATTAATTGTTGTTTCTTTAAACGAACTAGAACAAGCCAGTCGCTCTGCGTTCTGAGCATGTCGCCATCTCTTAACTGCCAGTCGCGACTCTTGACTATACCAATGGGCTGCCCTGATGCGGCCTGCGTAAAAATTCTCCCCTTTCGGCGGTCCTTCCGTTCAATCATGACTTCCAGGTACTGCTGAGCCTGGCGAGACTGAACTAGCTCTGCGGTCAGCGTTTCGTCTTCTTTGATGTTGCCTAGATAGCAATCGGCGATTTCTATTGGAGATATGTTCTTCATAGCAGCTTATGGATGAACAAGAACATGTTCAAAGAGAGTATGGCAGAGGGAACTGCTGTCGCAGCTTTCTAACGCAGTTTACAGCAGATTTAAAGCAGGATTGCAGCTCGCGGGTTGTCGATGCAATCGCCCGCACAAAAACACCTCTTCCCCCCGGCAGCACAGAACTGGCCAATTCGATAGTATCGCGATTAAATGCTATCGAGTCTATCTGACGCGAAAGCATTGCCAGATTTTCTGTAGCTGCACTTTCTGGTGGCAATACCAAAATCAGCGTTCCTAAAACTGATTCGTCCGCGAACAAATCACTTCGGACAAAACGGTTCTCTCTACCCAACAGCTTCATTGCGTCTACAAAGAAGATTGAACCATCATCAGATGACCTTAGCTGTACCCGACTAAAATATTCTCGAAACTGATAGCTTTCACCCCGTGCTAACCGACCGGGTAGGACAATCTCACCCCAACTCAATCCTGAACTGGGATATAGAGTAATCTGAGTCGTTTGCCTGAGCGCAGAATCGGCGAAGAGAATCAGCGGCTCTGGCAAAAATTCCAGCGTGGCTTGGTCGTCTACGACAATATCATACGTCACTGTTGCATTAGGGCTCGCTGCACCGCCCCCCGGCATCTGATGCACTTTTGTCGCGGCCTGGTCCATCAGGTACAAAGAGCTACCCGCATTTAGCTTCACCGACATTTTGAGCGCATCTCCTGCTAGCAGCCCTGGCGAAGTATTCATCCGATATAGATAAGCGCGCCGATCGCGAGCTGGATCGACACCATTCGCCTCGCGCCGAAACAAAGGCGAAACGCTAAGTGGATAGGCCATATATCGACTCTGTACAACAGTTTTGCCCCTAGCGTCGCAGCCTAGCTCTAGCGATAGCTGCGGACGTACTGCTAGGGTGGTGGACCCACCACTGTCACTACCAACCGATAACACTACACTCCCACAGACGCCATCGACGGCGTTTCCTGTTCAAATAGCAGGATCTTTTGCACAAAATCTACTACCTCACTTAACCCTTCTGCAGTCTTGCAGTTGGTATAGATTACTGGCTTTCCCTGTCGATATTGTGCGCTTTGCGATCGCATCAATTCCAGATCCGCACCTACATGTGGCGCAAGATCCACCTTATTCACCACTGCCAAGTCCGATTGCACAAATCCAGGACCATTCTTACGGGGAATATCGTCCCCCGCGCCGACATCAATCACAAAGATGTAGGCATCTACTAACTCATAGCTAAACGTAGAAGCTAGATTGTCACCACCACTCTCAATCAAAATCAAATCCAACTGCGGAAACAACAGCTCTAAATCCTGTACCGCTAGCTGGTTCATTGTAGGATCTTCTCGAATTGCCGTATGCGGACAGCTTCCTGTCTCTACACCAACAACGCGCTCCGATGGCAAAAAGCCCTTGCGCTTTAGCCGATCCGCATCTTCAGTCGTCAACAGGTCATTAGTCACAACAGCCACCTCGACGCCGCGTGCCATCAACAACGGCACAATCCCTTCGATCAAAGCCGTTTTGCCACTGCCAACTGGCCCACCAATTCCTAACCGCGCCGCTGATTTTGACATTGCTACCCTGGCACTCTTATTCTTGTTCGCTGTTTCAAAAACCTGTTTATTATAAAAACCTATCTGTTATGGATCTATTCTTTCAAACTTGCACCTCTTTCAAACTTGCACCGTCAAACCTACCGTTAAATCCATAGACTAGCCGTTCGCCGCCGTAGGGGACAAGCTCAACTTCCTTTTCGTCACCTGGCTCAAAGCGGACTGCCGTACCTGCGGTAATATTCAGCCGCATCTTCTGAGTCTTTTCACGGTCAAATTCTAGCGCGTCATTCACTTCATAAAAGTGAAAATGCGAGCCGACTTGGACTGGGCGATCGCCCACATTTCTCACGACCATCGTCACCACCTCGCGACCAGCGTTTAGCTCAATCATCTCCGAACCGCCTGGAACGATCTGTCCTGGCACCAGAGGAATCGATTCTGGGTTCTCTGTATACATAGTTACTCTCCAATCGGATCATGAACAGTCACTAGCTTCGTTCCATCTGGAAAGGTTGCCTCTACTTGCACTTCATGCACCATTTCTGGAATGCCCTCCATTACATCAGAGCGCTTGAGCAGCGTTGTCCCTTCGCTCATCAACTCGCTAACTGTCTTGCCATCACGCGCGCCTTCCATGATCGCCGCCGAGATGTATGCCACTGCCTCCGGATAGTTCAGCTTTAGCCCTCTATCTTTTCGTCGCTCTGCGACTAGCGCCGCTGTAAAAATCAGCAGCTTGTCTTTCTCTTGAGGCGACAACAACATTAAAGCGCTTCTCCTGGCCAATCTTTTGAATAAAGATACTATAGGTCTTCCAATCAATGCGCTCTCGCGTTGGCGATTTTTCTTAAGAAACGCAAAGTAATTAGACCCTATAGTCTCGTTGTGTAAATGTTCTCGCAGGCTTTTCGTTCTAGCGGGACTAAAGAGCGACAATCCAAGCTAGACAACTGCTTTTTGTGCAGATTCTTACATTCTCTAGGAGAATTAAAACATGCCTAAGACGTCTGTAAACGTATCTCCCGATACAGCTAGAAACCCTCAGCAAAAGATTCCTCTTCAAAAGCTCTATGAGGATCTAGCAAATATCGAACAGATGGACATGACAACCGAAGCGCTGTGTAGAGAGAGAGCACAGCAGGTCTTGGCTAATTCTGGCATTAGCCTGAACTGGAGAGATGCGATCGCAGAACGCCTGCACGAGGCCAATCATACCCTCGCCAATCGGACCGTCACCGAGGGCGACAGCTACTAGAGCCCTATCCCATCAGCTATCCCAGTCAGTGGCTGACCGCGCTGACTGGCATTTTCCTGTGGTCGTCTACTCGTTAGCTTCTTTTAGGTCCAGATGATCGCTTTTCTGCCAAGCAGGTTCAAGAAGGCAACATCGCCTAAACAGTAAATAACAGTCAAAACTTGACTCTAGAACGAGAATTAGCCACCGATTCGACCAGGCCAATCGCAATAAAATTCGTTAATAGGGCCGAGCGACCGTAGCTCATCCATGGCAATGGAATACCTGTAATCGGCGCTAAGCCAATCGTCATACTGATATTGATCATCGCCTGAAAGACAATCATCGACAGCACTCCAATCGCTAGCAGTGAACCAAAGTTATCCTTGGCATTCTGCGCAATCAGCACCAACCGCAGACAGATCAGCCAAAAAGCCAGAATCAAAAACATGCCACCAACAAAACCCAGCTCTTCGCCCACTGCCGAGAAGATGAAATCTGTATGCTGCTCAGGAATAAAGCTCAGCTGCGTCTGCGTCCCTTGAAATAATCCTCTTCCCCACATCTCTCCAGCACCGATCGCAATTCGCGACTGAATCAGGTGGTAGCCACCCCCTAGTGGGTCTTTATCCGGCTCCAAAAATAAGATCAGGCGGTCTTTTTGATAGTCTTTCAAGAATCCCCACAGCACTTCGCCCAGCTTGCCCGACATGAGGTTGACGCCTATTGCCGCTACCGCACTATACAAGCGCCACCAAGGCAAAGACCGATAGGCCACCACGCCCATCAGCAGCACCCATCCCACCCACACCGGGAACGACACATGAAACACAATTGCAGAGACCAGCGGCGAGGCCATCAAGATCAGCCAGCCTGGGTTGGTTCCACTCCAGTACAGCATCCCTAGCGTGATTGCGCCAAACACTAGCGACGTCCCCAGGTCTGGCTGCAAAAATACTAGCGCCCAAGGGACCGCTGTAATGACTAGCGCTCTCACCATGCCAAACAGCGTCGGAGCGTCCCGATTTTTTAGCGCGGCGGCTAGGGTAACAATTGCACCTAGCTTGGCAAATTCGGACGGCTGCACATTGAAGCCAAAAATTGGAATCCAGCGCTGTGCGCCTAGCCCCTCTGTACCAACGGCCATGACTGCTATTAGCGAGGCGATAGTCCCTATGTAAATAATCCAGCGCCACTGCAACAGCACCTCATACCGAGTACGCGCAATCCAAAGGGCCGCCACCATACCAACGGCACCAATAATCAGATGATTAGTCGCATAGCCAGTTTCACCCGTATACTTTTGGGTGCTGCTGATCAAGATGCTGGCGAAAATAGTGACGCACACTGGCAGCAGAAACAGCAGCCAGTCTACTCCTTGCCATCCGTGAACTAGCTTTTTCCAGCGCCGCTGCGTTGCCGCATAAGAAGAATAGGAATACATAAGGAAGAAGGGCTACGCGCTCCTAAGTTAGCGCAGCCACAGAAATCTTGGCAGCCGTCTTTTTAGCAATGTCCATCAGGGCCCGTGCCGAGGCAGACTCAGGGTCGCCTAGCACGATTGGGAGACCGTGATCGCCCCCCTCTCTAACTGGCATTTCTAGCGGCACTTTGCCCAACAGTTCCGTATCCAGTTCTGCCGCCGCTAGCTCGCCGCCCCCTTCGCCAAAGATGGCATATTGCCTATCTGGCAGATCTGGCGGCACAAAGTAGCTCATATTCTCTACTAGACCCAAAATCGGCACCTTGAGCTGCTCAAACATCTTCAGGCCGCGCCTAGCGTCCGAAATCGCTACATCCTGCGGCGTGGTAACAATTACGGCTCCGGCCATCGGCACCGCCTGTGCCAGCGTCAACTGCGCATCTCCTGTACCCGGTGGCATGTCCACAACCAAATAGTCCAGCTCGCCCCACTGTACTTGATACAGAAACTGACGAATCACCCCGTTTAGCATCGGGCCGCGCCAGACCACTGGCTGATCGCGGTCGATCAAAAAGCCCATCGAGACCATCTTTACACCGTGGTTGAAGGCGGGTTCTAGTACCTGCGCACCATTGTCATCGCGTACGGTGACGTTGCTTTCACTCAGGCCCATCATGGTCGGTGCATTAGGGCCGTAGATATCTGCATCGATTAGACCGACCGCCGCGCCTGTCTCAGCTAAGGCAACTGCCAGATTGATCGCGACAGTGCTTTTGCCGACGCCGCCCTTTCCGCTGGTAACCGCCAGGATGTTTTTCACGCCGCCTATGCCAGTACGATCAGGCAGGGACTTTTGCTGCGGCGTTTCGGCGGTGACTTCTACGTCTACGCTCTCTACGCCAGGCAGGGTACGCACTGCCTTTTCGCAGTCTTCGACAATAAACTCACGCAGCGGGCAAGCAGGCGTGGTCAATACCAGCGTGAAGCTCACTTTGCCGCCGTCTATCTGAACATTGCGAATCATATTGAGCTCGACTAGGCTCTTTTGCAATTCGGGGTCTTGGACGGGCTTTAGTATCGTCAGGATGGCGTCTGTGTCGAGCGTGGTGATCATTTAGGTAGGGGAGTGGGGAGTTAGGAAAGTGGGCTACTCTTCGAGAAGAGCATAGCTCTACGGCTGCGCTCAGCCACCGAGGGAAAAGGTGACTGAGCGCAGCCGAAGTCAAAAGATGTCGGCTTTGGTTCGCTTTTGCTCAGGATGTAGGACGGCTTGCTCGGCTGCTTGGACTAGGGCTGAGGCGACTTGGTTTAGATGGGGACGTAGGACTGGCCACACCAGAGGAGATAGCCAGCCGCTGAGGGTGACTGAATACAAAACGCAGGTGCCGCATAGGGTGGAGACGATGCGATAGGTAGCACGCTCTTGCAGGCCCGGCAGCGAAAAAACGCGGACGCTGATGAGCTCGCCGGGAAGGACGCGCTCTACGAATACTTTTGTAGAGAACAGGTAGCGGGTGAAGGCACGATAGATGAGACCCGGTGTGGCTCGCTGGCCTCTGGGTGCGTTGGTGCGCGTAATTAATGGATGCCACAGCTCCATATCGGCCAGGTTGTTGACTATCTGCCAGAGAATCTCGGCGGGCGCAGTGCTAGTCGCTATATAGTCGCGTTCCATAGAGGATCAAAAGTCATCAAAAGCCGTAATCTTCAGTCTAGTAGAGCTATCTGAACTGTTTCAGCGGAGCTTGGTGATTTACAGACAATTTGTCACAGATTGTCACGCTCTGTTTCAAAGAGGTAACAAAGCATTCAAAATCGTGTTTGACTAAAAGACAGGTTATTTTTAGGCTTCCTTATCTAGGCACCATGACTCTTTCCCCTGCTAAAGCTGTTCGCCCGTCTGCTGCTCCAGAGGCTGCTCCGGAAGTTGTTGCTTCAAAGGCGTCAGCGCCAACGCCAACGCTACCCCCAGAAGGTTCTCGCGAGCGAGTCAGTACAGCCTTTAAAGGATTGCAGGATCGGATTTGCCAGAAGCTAGAAGCGGTTGATGACGGCGGTAGGTTTCAAGAGGATGCCTGGGAGCGGCCGGAAGGGGGCGGTGGGCGATCGCGCGTCATGAAGGCGGGCAATATCTTTGAGCAGGGTGGTGTCGGCTTCTCCGAAGTGTGGGGCGACAAGCTGCCCCCGGCAATTCTAGTCAAGCGCCCCGAAGCCGAAGGGCACCAGTTCTATGCGACGGGTACGTCGATGGTGCTGCATCCTCGCAACCCATACGTGCCTACGGTCCATCTCAACTATCGATACTTTGAGGCGGGTCCGGTCTGGTGGTTTGGCGGCGGCATTGATCTGACGCCCTACTACACGACTGAAGAAGATGTGGTGCATTTTCACAAGACGCTAAAGGCCGTGTGCGATCGCCACAACCCACAGTACTACCCAAATTTCAAGCGCTGGTGCGACGAGTACTTTTATCTCAAGCACCGAGACGAGCCCAGAGGCGTGGGTGGTATTTTCTTTGACTATCAAAATGGCCAGCGAGGCGAACTCTATCGTGGGCACAACCAAGACGGCCCTGCGGCGCTCTACAGCCAGCAGGCAGGCACTGCGCCGAAGCGCTCCTGGGAAGAGCTTTTTCAGTTTGCGGTGGATTGTGGCGATGCCTTCTTGCCAGCCTATGTGCCAATTGTAGAGAAGAGGGCAGGAGCTGAATATGGCGATCGCGAACGCGACTTCCAGCTCTATCGCCGAGGTCGCTATGTCGAATTTAATCTAGTCTTCGATCGAGGTACGCTCTTTGGCCTACAAACCAACGGCCGCACCGAATCCATCCTAATGTCTTTGCCGCCGCTAGTTCGCTGGGAATATTCCTACGCCCCTGAACCAGGGACACCAGAAGCCAAGCTGTATGATGTCTTCCTCAAGCCCCAAGACTGGGCAGAAATGAGCATTTAGGCACCTAGAGTGTATTCCTTTTGGGTAACCTAGATTCATGGGCAAAGACAAAAACAAGCCCTCGAATCAAACTTTGAATCAAAGAGGAGCGGCAACAGAAATGGAGCAGAGAAACTTTACAACCTCCGCAGGGAAAACCGTAATCATCTTTTCCCCTTGTGGAAGATTAGACATTACCACCGCCTGGCAGTTTCGCCTCAAGCTACAGCACGCAATCACCAAAGACTCGCCTAATATCCTAGTCAATCTAGCTCAGGTCAACTTCATTGACAGTTCAGGGCTGACCTCTCTGGTTGCAGGCATGCGTGATACCGAAAAAATTGGCGGCAGCTTCCGCCTTTGCAACGTTCATTCCGAAGCTAGACTCGTCTTTGAAGTTACTATGATGGACTCAGTCTTCGAAATCTACGACACCGAAGAAGCAGCATTGGAAGTTCCCTTTAAGGTTGCTGTCGGCTGATTCTACAGCTCAAAGCTGACCTGCTTAACCATTAAGAACGGCCCCATTAGGGCACCCCATAGACCCCGGCCAGTGTCGGGGTCTATTCCTTTGTCATAGGTCTTGAGTAGGACGGTGCCTGCTGGCGCTTCGATATCGAACCCTAGATAGACATATCGAGTCTGACCGCCATATTCAAAAGAGCACAGCTCACCATCTTTTAGAGCAGATTGAAACTGGTAGCCAGTCTCTGTGCGCTGATAGCGAATCATCGCGCCGCTGTTTGGCAACGTTACCAAGTCCCGCTGCGATATTCCTGATAAGAGACTGGGGTCTTGGCCTGCGCCTTTGAACTTCAGAGGATCTCGCAGGGCAAAGTATTGGCCTTCCAACTGGCCCTCCTGCTGGCCTGAGCCTATCGACTCTTTAATTTGCAAAATTCGCTGCCTGTATGGCGGCTGCCCAGAAATCACGTTTTGCTGCTCTAGTAGAAACGTAAACGTCCGAGCAGAGGACAAGCTGGGAATCGGTCTTTGCCACAGGCGTAAATGAACATACCAGGCAGGCTCAGTCTTGGCCTGGTGCTGATTTTCAAATTCGCCCGCTAAACAGTGCGCTAGGCTAAGAAGAGGAGACATAAAAAGAATAGATAGTTCGTCATGCTCTACAAAAAGTGCAAAGCTTTACGTCACCTATCATTCATCATTTTCGGGTCCTCCTGCTTGGCAAAGGGGCTGCAAAGCGTAACAATTAGGTTTACAAAGAGTATTTGAGTGTTTACTTGTGAACAACGTCCGCACGGTTTCAGACACAAAGCGAGCTTTCTACAGCCAGCACACCCGTCCTATCAACGCGATCTATCGTCGTGTGGTCGAAGAGCTGATGGTAGAGACCCATCTGCTGCTGGTCAACGCCGATTTTAATTACGATTCTATTTTCGCGGTGGGCGTTGTTAGCACCTATGACCGCTTTATGAAGGGCTACGAGCCAGCGGGCGATCGCGAAGACATCTACAGAGCGATCTTACAGGCGAACGAAGCCGACCCCGACCAGTACCGACGCGACGCCGAAGAATTAATCAACATCGCGAAAGCCCTGCCCTCCATAGACAGCTTCAAATCAGTTTTGAATGAAGCTAAAACAGACAGCGGCAGTGACACCCTAAAGGCCAACCTGCACAAAGCTATCAGCAATCCAAAGTTCAAGTACAGCCGCTTGTTTGCTATTGGCCTATACAAC
>JBCCOH010000075.1:0-27072 GCA_039111275.1 Cyanobacteria bacterium P01_D01_bin.1
CCTATAGATCCAAGTGTTGATTGAATAAAGATCAGACTCCTAATGTCCCGTTGTACGCTTTTTGTAGAAAGTAAATACAAAAGTTCAAACGGGCCAATTGGAGATCGGTTTTCGTTAACTGAAATTATTCTTAGATGACTTTGTGCAATGCACTTTGCATTGAACTTATGGAGTATGGCAGACCGACCAATTCTATAACGCCCGTCTACAACCATAAGAATATTTCCTGGCCGTAAATTTTGATCCGATGCGTATTGGTGATAAATGCTTTCACTAACTGACTTTGTTGGATCTATAGAAACTTCAAAGTTGCTGATATCAGATGTACGTATAAACGGTATATTGCCTGTCCCATAAGCAGCTGAACCGACTTCATGTCCCTTTCGTATAGAAATCCACCCTCTCCTTATCATTTCATCAAATGAAATGACTTCTGCCGAAAGCAGTTTTGCTTCTTCCTCAATGAGATAGTTCGTTTTCAAGTCATAATATCGCGGTATTAGGTAGTACGGGTTGGTAATCTTTGCATCAAAGCAAGTAGTGTGCTTTTCTGAATTCCAGTCGGTAGCAATAACCTGAAAATCATCGGGGTAACTTTTCCCATTGCTAGTTATGGCACGTCCTCTCCGGTCATGACCGCAATTAATAGCAACAGCGATTTTTACTTTATTATCATTATCATCTGATTTTTTCGTTTTTTTAAAGAATAGAATATTGGTTTTAGTGTCTGTTCCAGGCTGAAACGTTGTTCGTGGGCAATCAATCAGGCCAATGATTTTACCTTTAGATCGAACATAGTCCCAAATATATCCACTAGTCTTATTGCCAAAGAGCCCTTCAGGTAACACTATTCCCATGGTACCTTCTTCCTTCAGGAGGTCTATGCATAACTCAATAAATAGTGTCTGGGGGTCTTGTAATGATCGTAAGGTGCTGGTTTTAACCCACGCTTGTTTATCTTTAGAGAACACCCATTGGTACCCTAGTTCATACTGAGAAAGAATGTCTTGGGATTTGACAGGTATCTTAGAACCAAAAGGTGGATTTGTAATAACATGATTAGCTCCAAATGGGGATTGTACTGAGGGAAGTTGTCTGAGCGCTTTTTTATCAAGAGAGTTCTTATTTATAGTGTGTGATCGCTTGGGAATAGATATGCTAAGAAGTGCCGATGAAAGGACGAATAAATCCTTATCCTTGTCTATGGCAACAACTTTTCCTGGTGAGAGATCATTGCTTTCCCAAAAAGCTGCAACTTCTGTAAGAAAACCGCCCGTTCCACATGCTGGATCAACAACTTTTGTTTTAGCCTTTGGCGCAAGAACTTGAATCATGCACCTTACAACACTTTTCGGGGTAAAAAACTGTCCTTTGTCCCCACGTAAACTAGGTCCAATTAAGGCTTGAAATGCATCACCTAGTAGATGTGAGGGAGCATTCTCAAGGTCTAAACTCCATATTGATTCAAGGCCCATTCTTAGGGACTCATCGTCAACGCCAAAACGGTCTCCTTCGTCAAAAATGTCTGAGTATTTGTCCTTAATTAAGGTAAGCAACCCATTATTGGCTGATGCTTTTCCGGCCAAGAAATTAGAAACAATAGATTTATCGTTTGAGGACGTGGTTCCTAGAGAGATTAATAGTAACTTTGACAGGTCACTAATTATTCTTTCAGCTCTACTAGCAGAGCTGTTTGTGTAAAGATGGTAATACAATCTTCGGAAACTATCATAATAATCAATTGAAGAACGTATAGGTATTTCCATCTGATTCACTAGTATTCACCTTCCACTAGAATATGAATACTATACGTATCACTACACGATGTGTCAATAGGCATAACAAGGCGCTGCACACGGACAATTTTTCCGCTACGCTCCAAACTGCCGGTGAGCTTGGGCGTTAGATTGTTTACCTATTTGCCTGCTTACAAATGGACATCGGATACATAAAATCTCTGTGGCGTTATCCCGTGAAGTCTCTTGGCGGCGAAGCCGTCGAGACGCTGGAATTCGACGAGAGAGGAGCCATTAGCGATAGAATGTTCGCCATGTTAACCGGAGATGGCAAGCTAGGAAGCGGAAAAAATACTCGCAGATTCAGTCAAATTGACGGACTCCTCTCTCTGTCTGCGGCAATAACGTCAGAAGGTGTAAAAATTTCGTTCCCTTATGGAGAAACACTTACAGCGAGGGATAGCTCCCTAAACACAAGACTGTCCGAATACCTAGGGCAAAGCGTAAGAATGGTTCGAGAAAACCAAATCTCTCATCTTGATGATGGTGCGGTACATCTTATCACCTCTCGAGTTCTAACTAGTCTGAAGGATGAGTTACCTGACGTCGATATAGATGAAAGGCGATTTCGGCCAAATATTGTTATTGAAACCACATGCTCAGATGATGATCTAGTCGGAAACGAATTATTGATTGGCGACATTGCTTTACATGTAACACATAAAACAGAGCGATGTAGAATGATCATGCTAGAACAATCTGGAATTGAGAATCAGCCAAAATTACTCAAAACAGTGTCAAAAAAATATGATCTACAATTCGGTGTTTATGCTTCTGTTTCGAGCCCTGGAACTATATCTGTCGGTAACAAAGTTGAGCTATTCAGCAAAACAATCTAACAAGCGCATGCAGACGGACCTCGTTGCCGCTACGCGGCGCCTCGGCCGCTGATGCGGGGCGTTAGCTGTCTTTGCAGTAAGATCTCTGCAACTGTGCTAGAAGCATTAATATCAATCTTTACTTTTTGGAATAGATGACTCTGCTCAACAAGTTCCCATGCTCAAATGGATGAAGCGTCTCGCGCTTGTTACCGCTTCGATATTCTTTTTAGCTTTAATAACGGGCTTCGTCTATGAGCAGTGGTCCCGGCGAAGCGTCGATCAAGCATTTCCACCGCCTGGCATACTGGTTGAGGTTGATGGCAAGCGATCGCACCTTCATTGCAGTGGAGAAGGCAGCCCGACGGTAATCCTAGAAGCAGGCATCAACGAGGGGGGATCGCAGACTTGGGAAATGGTGCGCCCAGCAATTGCCCCACTGAGCCGTGTGTGCGCGTACGATGAGGCCGGAATCATGTGGAGCGAACGTCGCGACGGGCCAAGAGACGCAGAACACATTGTAGAAGACCTGCATGCTCTACTGGCTGCTGCGGGTGAGTCTCCACCTTATGTAATGGTAGGTCATTCACTCGGTGGGTTGCTGATTAGAGTCTTTGCCGATCATTTCAGCGATGAAGTCGTTGGCTTTGTTTTTGTTGATTCGTCTCACCCAGAGCAGAATAAGCGCTTCCCTCCAGACGTGTTAGACATCATGGCATTTCCTTCGCCGCGACTTCTCAGGGCTATCTCTATATTGGGGATTCTTCGCCTTGAGTCTCCGGTATCCCCGAGTGGTCTCCCGCAAGAGGTAGGTGAGGCAATTCGCGCTCACCTACCGCAGAGCATGACAGGCATAACCGACATAATCGAAGCAATGAACAATATTTTTGCTCAGGCACAACATACTGGGCCGTTTGGCGATCTACCTACAGTAGTTCTTACAGCAGGCCAGTTTCTAGAACAGCTGCCTTATCAGATTGATGTGGAAACAACAGCTAGATTACAAGATGTCTGGTCAGATGTGTGGCCTAGATTACAGGCCGAACTCACAGAGCTATCTACAAATGCAGACTGGCGCGTCATTGAAGAAGCATCGCACTACATACCCTTAGATGCTCCAGAGGCCATCGTAGTAGCCGTGAAAGATGTTGTTGTCGCTCAGCGCAAAGATGCTTCTGTTCGTCACGCTGAAAGATAAAATCTAGATAATTTTTCCTACGCTCAGGAGAATCTGATAGGGGAATTAGATGGCACCTTCATATCCTTTGCCGAGATGAGCCACGGCATCAGGAAGTGATCGCATTGGCCAATGATGCAAGTAATAAAGGCTTGACTCATAGTTACGTAATGGACGCTTCGCTCGCTACTTACCAAAAAACCATTGGAGAGTGCAGGTAATTGCAGCTCTCCAATGGCTAATCTACGACTGGTTATCAACGGCTACTCGGCCGAAGCTGTACGAGCGTTAGAACGTAGCGCGTAGCGCGATCGCATCCTCTAGATTCGAGACATCTGCCACAGTCTCAAAGCTGCTCTGAGTCAAGCTCGAAGCTTGAATACCTCTAAGAACTGCGATTGTCTCACCTGTACTAGTCACACCCAAAGAAGCATCACTACCGCTTTGAGTGATGGTTAAATCCTCAAAGGTCAGCTCGCCTGCGACAAGACCAATCCGGTCGATGTTCACCTGGAAGTCGAGGATGGTATCAGTCCCGTCACCGTTACCGAAGACGAACAGATCGCTGCCTGTACCACCAGAGAAGTTATCGCCGATCAAGATATCGTCGCCAGTCACACCCATGATGATGTCGTTGCCAGCATCACCGTAGATCAGGTCATCGCCTTCGCCGCCGCTGAGGATGTCGTCGCCGGACTTACCGCCGATGCGGTCATCGCCAGTGCCGCCAAAGATGATATCGTTGCCGCCAGCAACGTTGTTTTGGGTTCTGCGACTGTTTAGGTCGCCGCGTAGAACATCTTCACCGTCGCCGCCAAGGATAACATCGTCACCTAGACCACCCGCTACAGTATCGTTACCACCGCCCGCATCAATGGCATCGTCGCCAGTGTCACCAACTATGGTTTCAGCACTATCGTCACCGATAATGTCGAATTCTATTGGCCCGCCGCCACCGACAGTTAGCTGACTAGCCGTATCTACAAAGATTACGGTACTAGAGGCTGCATCTGGATCGATAGTGTAGTCACTGATGTTCTGAATATCCAAAGCATCCTGCTCTGAGACTTGGTCGGCTGTCTTCAAAGAAAAGACGGCATCGACTCTACCGTCGAAGGTCTCTGGCAAGATCTCAGAAGGTTCTACATTGTCGAAGATAGGAATCGTCAAAGAGGCAGACGTTTCCCCTTCGTCAATGGTGAGTACCAGGCCAGTGTTGTCGAAATCAGTCCCAACAGTAGACGGGTTGATGTTTTCAACCTGGGGGTTAAACGCAAAGCTCTGTAGGTCCAACCGATTGACGATCTGTTCTGTTTCGCTATCGAGGAAGATGCGTAGACCGCCAGTTGGCGCAGGTCCATCAAGATCGAATTGCAGGGTAAGCTCGGTGCCCTCGTCTTCTACTAGCGCATTTTCGTCGCCGCCGAAGTTAGTAGACGTGCTGAAGCCAATGACTGGAGGCGCATCATCTGGAGCAACGTTAATCGTTACAGTCGTGACCTCCGAGTTGTCCTCACCATCTGATGCTTGGTAGGTAAAGCTATCGGTGCCGCTAAAGCCAGCGTCAGGCGTGTAGGTGAACGAGCCGTCTTCCTCTAGTGTCACGCTGCCATTATCAGGATTGCCCACGAAGGTCGCTACTAGCGCGTCACCATCAGCATCGGTGTCATTGGTCAAAACGCCCTCGCCAGCAGAAACAGTCAGGGCCGTATCAAGGGCAGTGCTGTAACTGTCATCCTCTGCGTCAGGTGGGCTGTTGGGGACAATGATAACCCCATCGTCGTCAGTGATAGAGAGCGTAACCGAGCTAGAGGCATCGTCAATGACGTAGCCATCGCCCGCCTGTAGCGCGTAGGTAATCTCTTCTAGCCCTTCGTCGAGGTCATCATCGAAGACGGGCAGCGAGATGGTGGCATTCTGCTCGGTGATGTTGACAGTAAAGCCGCTGGCGTCGTCATTGGCACCAACGAGCTGAAGGCCAGAGAAGCTAGCATCACTGACTACAAACTCCGCTAGTGACGCTGGAATGTCGCTGTCTACAGTGACGTCGATACCGCCGTCTGGGGGGGCTTCGCTGAGCGTAAAGCTCAAGGTGGTAACGGTACCATCCTCTTCTACCAGATCGGTAGGCGCGGCGCTAATACCAACAGCCAGAGGCGCAATCTCGTCGTTGACAGTGACAGTAACTGTGCCGGTGTCTTCACCGCCCTCGCCATCGCTGACAGTGTAGGTGAAGGTATCTTCTCCTGCGAAGTCAGCATCAGGCGTGTAAGTGAACGAACCGTCGCTATTGAGTGTAACGCTGCCGTTATCAGGCTCGGTCTCGATGGCTGCGCTCAAGTCATCGCCGTCGGCGTCGGTATCGCCGTCGAGTACGCCCGCCGCCGCATCGACTGTCAGCGCTGTATCGAAGGCGGTGCTGTAGCTATCATCGTCCGCAACCGGGGCAACGTTCTCTATGGGCGCAGTCCCATCTTCTATGGTGATATCAACGCTGGCATTATCAGGATCGACCTGGTAGCCTTCGCCATTAATTAGAGCGAACGTGTAGCTCTCTAGACCCTCTGCGTCGTCGTCGTTGAATACTTCTACGCTCAGCGTAGCTGTCGGTTCAGTGATTCTAAATATTAGGGCGCTGGCAAGTTCATTGCTGCCAACAATGTTGCCACCCGTCACGATTGGCCCGTCAACGGTCAGCTCATCTTCTGGATCGCGAGGGTTAGAAGCGCTAATGTCGAATTCAGCGATTGCTCTAGGTGTTTGCGCATCGAGCGATATAACAACGCCCTCAGGAGGGAGTGCGCCATCAACCGTAAACGTCAGCTCAATCCGAGTCTGAGAATCTTCGAATAGAGCAGTGGTATCAGCGGTAACGCCAACAGTCGGGCCGACCACATCAACCCCATCAGTGACGGTGAAGCTAACCGAATCGGCGGAGGAATCGACACTGTAGCCATCGCCTGCCAACAAGGTGTAAGTAAAGTCCTGATCAGCCTCTTCAGCCACATCGTTCAAGACAGAAAACGTGATGCTAGCGGTAGGATCGGTGATCGTGAAGGAGAAATCGCTCAAGAAGCCCGAATCAGATGGATCGTCTTCTAGCGCTTCGCTATCAAGCTCACCGCCAACAACAGTGTCAACTGTGTCACTCTCAAAGAAGTAAATTAAGCCTTCATCGGTTACGCGAGTTTGCGCTGCGGTGAACTCTTGCAAAATAAGCGGCGCGCTTCCTTCTAAGTCGACCGTAATGCCGCCATCTTGGATCTCTCCATCTACAGAGAAGTTTAGGGTCAGCTCAGTTTCATCAGCTTCGTTGACAGTCGCTGTCGACGCGCTAATGCTCACAACCGGCTCACCAGGTGCATTTACGTTGACAGTAGCTTCTGCCGTATCCGTACCACCGTTACCATCGCTGACGATGTAGGTGAAGGAATCATCGCCGGAGAATCCTGCATCAGGTGTATAGGTAAAGGAACCGTCGCCGTTTAGTTCGACGCTGCCATTGTCCGGGCCATCTTCTAACGCTGCGCTCAAGGGGTCGCGGTCTGCGTCAGCATCGTTGCTTAGCACGCCTGCATCTGCATCCACAGTCAGCGGCGAATCAAATTCGGTGCTGTAGCTATCATCGCTGGCGTTAGGATCGGTGTTTACGATGACGGGTTCCGCCACGCTGACAGTCACTGTCGCTGTATCCGAGCCTCCCTCGCCATCGCTGACGGTGTAGGTGAAAGTATCGTCACCACTAAAACCTGCATCAGGTGTGTAGGTAAAAGAGCCGTCGCTATTCAGTTCGACGCTACCATCATCGGGGCCATCTTCTAGCGCAGCGTCTAGGTCATCGCCATCTGAGTCAGTATCGTTGCTTAAAACACCTGCATCCGCACCAACAGCCAGCGGCGTCTCAAATGCAACGCTGTAGCCGTCATCTCCAGCATCAGGATCGGTATTGACGATTACAGGCTCAGCAACCTCTACAGTCACAGTCGCTGTATCGCTGCCGCCGTTACCGTCACTCACGGCATAGGTGAAAGTATCGCTGCCGCTGAATCCTGCATCAGGCGTATAGGTAAAGGAACCGTCATCGTTTATCTGAACGTTGCCACTATCAGGGCCGTCCTCTAGCGCTATGCTCAAGTCGTCACCGTCTGAGTCACTATCGTTGCTCAGTATGCCTGCGGCTGCATCAACGCTCAGCGGTGAATCAAATGCGGTACTGTAGCTGTCATCACCCGCCACAGGATCAGTGTTGACGGCCACAGGCTCGGCAACCTCTACAGTCACAGTCGCTGTATCGCTGCCGCCGTTACCGTCACTCACGGCATAGGTGAAAGTATCGTTGCCGCTGAATCCTGCATCAGGCGTATAGGTAAAGGAACCGTCACCGTTTAGCTCGACGCTGCCGTTGCCAGGGCCAGATTCTATCGCTGCGCTCAAATCGTCGCCGTCGACATCAGTATCGCCATCTAGCACACCTGCTGCTGCATCGATGGTCAGCACAGTTTCAAACTCGGTGCTGTAGCTGTCATCATCTGCAACTGGCGCAGTATTGACAAAGTTAGTATCTCTTAGTGTGAGCGTAACAGAGCCAGATCCAGCCACCGTATAGCCATCACCAGGAACCAGCGTGACTACGACTTGCTCTTCGCCAATATCGTCGTTGCGTAGCGGTCCGTTGGGGTCGGAAACTGAGCCGTCTTCTGTTCTATCTGGATCGTCAAAGATAGGTAGCGTAATCGTTGCTGTTTGCGCAGTAATCGAAAAGAGGAAGCCACTGTTGTCTGCATCACCGCCAGCTAACTGACCGCCTGTGAGTACAGCAGCAGGCCCAGGTGGAAAGACGTCAAAATCTCCAAGCGCAAAGGGCCTACCAAAGTCAAGATCAACAACTATTGGAGCTGTTGGGGCCTCGCTTAATTCAAGCGTGAAGGTAACCTCTGTGCCTTCGTCTTCTACTAGAGTGGTGATATCTGAGGTAAAGCTAATCTCTGGGATAACAGGCGTAACCGGTACTTGACTAGGATCGTCGTAGATTGTCGTTGTTGTATCGCCCTCAATATTGACAGACGTTCCTTCTGATACTGGCGTGATAGTCCAGGTGTAGGCATCCTCTCCTTCAGCTATAGGGTCATTAAAAACGGGGAGGCTGATGCTAGCAGTTGGCTCTGTGATGACAATATTGAAGGCGGAAAAATCCAACCCTGGAGAGACATCGATGTAGCCTTCCCCAAGGCCGCCAGCCAATCCTGACTGTTGCGCGGCGAAAATGTTCCACTGGTTAATTGCCTGAGGGCGGTCGGCCTCTAGGCGAACAATACTGCCCCCTTCTGGGATAGCACCATCGACCTCAAAGAGAAAGCTAAAGGGAGTTCCTTGGGTCTCAATTAGCGTATTTTCGCTAACGCTAAAGCTAACGGTCTCGAAACTACCCGCGTAGCTAGCCTGTAGTTCGTCGGAGAACGCAATCGGCGTTTCGACGCTGCCTAGCTGTGTGTCTAGTATCCAGTGGGTGCGATCGCCCACCCGACCAATTCGCTCCGTAGCAGCGGCGACGTTAGCCCCAGTTAGCTGCTGAAGCTGCCGTACAAACAGGTGGCCCAGTGCGCCTCTAGCAACCTGGCAGCCATAGAGCAAGATATCTTTGCCCGCTAGCACCTCAGCCCAAGCCTCGAGTGAATCAGCATGCTGACCTAGCGTGTCTAAGCTGAGCTGCGCGCTACCTAGATGCAGACGACCGGGTTCACCATGAGAGACGATGTGAAGACTAGAAAGATGGCTGTATTGTGACAGCGCTTCGGTGATTTGGGCGATCGCATCACGCTCTGTAGACAGCAAAAGCACATCTGCTTGTGTACTGGCATCGGCAACGAGAGCAGAAACATCAGACACTCTAGAGTCAACTACGACAAGAGAGGTTTTGACAATATTTTTGGAGCGGACTGGCGCGTTCTGTGACAACAGCATGGGAGGCATAGAATGTTGTTCCTTAGTTCTTTGACTGAGTTTCGTTTGGTGCGATAGGTCTGGCTATATGACCTGTAGACGACTTAATGCATGGGATGAAAATCTGAATGACCCCTAAATTCCGAGTAGACCTTATTCGAAACAAGCAGATCGCCAATGCAACAACGCCAGCTAGCGCTGTTGCAATCGGTAGTAGAGCGAGACCTTGTATTTAACGGGTGCGCCGAATCTGTTCTTTCAAAAAAGCCCAACTGATAAACTAAAGCGTCCTTCAAAGACATCGACAAAACGTGCAGACATACAAGACAGCCTTCTATAGCCGTCCCTAAGAACTGTGCTTGTGATGAATTGCCTCGGACAAAGTTCGATAGCCTTTTGATGTTGAGACTTAATCTCAATAACTTGACGATAGTGTAACACTCTACACGGATTTGAGTAGAGGTTAGTGTATGAAGTAATCATGAAGTTGGCTCGGAAATCACCTACACAGCCTGGAGACGGATTAACACTCTATGCTGTGGATAAAAACCATGTGTAGCAGCCTTTATGCAGAAAGCATTCTTGGTACAGGACGCTGGGCCTTCTTGTCAAGTTTATGAACGTGACATATTGTTCAACTTTATCTATCAATTTGACTAAATATAATTGTTGGCACTTATTACTAATAGAGTCAATTAGATGAGAAAGCTAATAGCCATGCAGATTTGCAAACTTGCAAATCTGCATGGCTATCAGGGCGTGGCGGTTGTCCCTTTGCCTTTGGAACATAGGACGGCACATAGGGCGGCCTCTACTGGGTCGATTAGTCGGGTTGGAAAAGCGAGGAAGAGACAGCTCTGATAATAAAAACTGATGGCTAACCCTTTTTGAGGCATTCATCACAATTGCATGGCCACCCGCTCGCTTACCTGGCACTACGACGAGCAGGGTATGCCCTATCCGTTGTGTAGAGAGCAAATGCACAGAGAGCAGATGTATAGAGAGCAAAGGCTGATGTTCTTGAGCTCAAATCGTGAAAATACATAGTGGACGAGCCCCTGAGTTCGACAGTATCGCCATACTAGTAACTGTTGGCTAATTGCCAGCCTCTTTGATTACTTTTTGGCGCACGGTCTATGGCTTCCGCATCCGGTCTCTCGATCAAGAAACCTGTCTCTGCCTGGAACAAGCCATTCAAGGCAAATTTCAAAGATTTGTTTAAGGCGTTTCCTTAGGTCAGTAGTAGAGAGCAATGCCAGTGTGATCGCCTGCCTAGAAAACAAAACATCTGAGATCGACAATCAGATTGCATCAACTCAGCAGCAGCTCGAATTGCTGATCCGTCAAGTGCAGGCAATGGCAAATAGTCAGAACAACAATCCTAATTTCTTAGCCCCTGCCGAGCGCAACATCCAGGGTATCTACGAAATCTTGCAAGCTAATGCCAGAGAGCAGGCAGAAAGATCAAAACTGATAGATCAACAGATTCAAGCACTCATTGATGAACGACGACGCTCATAGAATCGGACATAAACTACTTTGCGAACCCCTCACTGAGATCGCGCTGCTGTTTATCAGCCAAGGTTCCAGAAAATTCTCCATTCCCGCCACCGCTGCCATTGGCCCCAATCTGAGCTTCCTTATCTACCGTGAAGCCTTTGATCACGATGTAGAGAATTGGGACAACAAACAAGCTGAGGAAAGTAGCGACTAGCATGCCGCCAAAAACCGCTGTTCCTAGCGATTGTCGGCTACCTGCGCCCGCGCCACTCGCAATCACCAGCGGAAAAATACTGCTGAGCGTGGAGATAGCCGTCATCAAAATCGGACGCATTCTTTGCTGTGCCGCTTCTAGCGCAGCTTCTGTAATCGAACGCCCCTGACAGCGAAGCTGATTGGCAAATTCAACAATCAGGATTGAGTTCTTACTGGCTAGGCCAATCAGCATGACTAGGCCGATTTGACAGTACACGTCATTGGGCAAGCCGCGAATAGTCTGAGCAATCAGCGCCCCGAAGACCGCCAAAGGCACCGCGAACAAAATAATCACCGGATCGACGTAGCTCTCGTACTGCGCCGCCAGTACCAAGAAGACCAGAATAATCCCCAGGCCAAAGATAATCGGAGCCTGATTGCCGCCCTCAATCTCTTCTAACGCTGTGCCAGACCACTCGTAGCCAAAGCCAGCGGGTAGAACCTGGTCGGCGACATTTTCCATTGCGGTGATGGCCGCCCCAGAGCTGACGCCTTCGGCGGGCGCTCCGTTGATAGCGATAGAGCGGAAGAGGTTGTAGTGGTTGATGGTTTGGGCACCGGTGGTATCGGTAGTAGAGATTAGGTTGCCCATTGGCACCATGTCTCCGGTTTGCGATCGCACATAAAGCTTGTCAATATCACTCGGCGTCGATCGATGCTCTTGGTCAGCCTGCACATACACCCGATACGTTCGCCCCTGCAAATTGAAGTCATTTACATAGCGCGAGCCCAAATTCGTCTGTAGCGTACTGAAAATGTCGTTGATATTGACATTCAGCGCCTTTGCCTGGTCGCGGTTCACGTCAATCGCAATCTGCGGCGTGCTCGCCGCGTAGGTGCTAAAGACATTCTGCAGCTCTGGATTCTGGTTCGCTGCGCCCATAATCGCGCCCATACTATTGACCAGATCGCTCAGCTCCGCATTACCGCGTCTGTCCTGAAGCTGGAACTCAAATCCACCGAAGCTACTGAGTCCTTGAATTGCAGGTGGGTTCACTGGCAACATGCGCGCCCTGGGATTACCCATCAGCGGGCCAATCACCCGATTGATAATGTCAAAAGAACTAGCGTTTCGTTCCCCCCAGGGGTTAAGCGTCGTGAAAATTACGCCGCTGTTGGCCGTGTTGCCGCTAAAGCCAAAGCCACCGACTGCAAAGGTTGCCCGCACTTCTGGCTGAGAGAGCAGCAGCTCTTCCGCTTCGGCCATTACCTCGCTGGTGTAGTTTAGCGAGACACCTTCCGGGCCTCGGATGATGGTAATGAAGTAGCCCTGATCTTCGTCTGGCAGAAAGGCGGAAGGCACGGTGGTGTAGAGCCACGCGGTCAGCACTAGCGAAGCGACGAAAGCGGCGATGACGAAGGGTTTGAATTTGGTCAGGGTTTCTAGGAGGCTGCCGTAGCGATCGCGCAGCCAGTCCAGTCCATTGTTGAACGGGTTGAAAATCTTCGCACGCCAGCCAGTCGGCTCCTGCCTAGGGCGCAGCAGCAGACCAGAGAGGGTCGGCGTCAGCGTCAGGGCATTGAATGTGGAAATTGCGATCGCAAAGGCAATCGTCAAAGCAAACTGCCGATACAGCGCGCCCGTCGTCCCTGGGAAGAAAGCCACCGGCACAAACACCGCCATCAGCACCAGCGACGTTGCCACCACCGCGCCCGTCAGCTCACTCATCGACTGAATCGCCGCCTGCACCGGGTTCAGCCCGCGCTGGTTGATCTTCGAGCTAATATCTTCGACCACTACAATCGCGTCATCGACCACCATCCCGGTTGCCAGTGTCAGCCCAAACAGCGTCAGACTGTTGATCGAAAAGCCAAACAGCTTCACAATCGCAAACGTCGCTACTAGCGAAACCGGAATCGTCACCGCCGGAACCACCGTCGTCCGCCAGTCCTGCAAAAAGATATAGATAACCAGCACCACCAGCCCAATCGCCTGGATCAGCGTCCACATCACGCTCAGCAAAGACTGCTCAACAAACTCAGTCGTATCAAAACCGATACCGTAGAGCATCCCCGGCGGAAAGTCTGCCTCTAACTGGGCCATCTGCTCTTTTACACCCTGAGCCACCGCCAGCGCATTACTCCCCGGCAATTGAAAAATACCTAGACCAATCGCATCCTGGCCGCGAAAGCGTAAAAACGAACTGTACTGCTCAGCCCCTAGCTCGGCTCTACCCACATCGCGCAGTCGCACTAGCTGACCCGATTCGCCCGTTTGCAGCACCAAATCTTCAAACTCTTCTGGCGTTTGCAGTCGGCTCTGGGCCCGCAGGTCAATCTGAAAGTCCTGATCGTTAGGCACTGGCGGCTGACCAATTTGGCCCGCGCCTACCTGAATATTTTGCTCTTGCAGCGCTAGCACGACATCATCTGCGGCCAGTCCACGGCCTGCTAGCTTTTGCGGATTTAGCCAAATGCGCATCGCATAGGTCCGCTCGCCAAAGATCTGCACGTTCCCCACACCCGGCACCCGCCTTAGCGCATCGGCCACATACAGATCCGCATAGTTACTTAGGAACGTATCGTCATACTCATCGTTCTCGGTATACAGGCTCATCGCCAGCAGAATGTTGCTGGTCTCTTTGGACACACTCACACCCGAGCGGATGACTGTTTCTGGTAGCTGTGGCTCCGCTAGAGAAACCCGGTTTTGCACGTCGACCGCAGCAATATCCTTGTCGCGAGACGAGTCGAAGGTCACAACGACGTTGCTAATGCCGTTGTTACTACTATTCGAGGTCATGTAGCGCATGCCCTCCACGCCGTTAATCTGCCGTTCGATGACGGTGGTGACGCCGCGTTCAACGGTTTCCGCATCCGCACCGATATAGGCCGCAGTCACGTTGATCTGCGTCGGACTGATATCGGGATACTGGGCAATAGGCAGCGTGGGAATGCTAACCGCGCCGACCAGCAACAGGATGAGTGCGCAGACGGTAGTGAAGACGGGGCGTTTGATGAAATAGTTGACCATGAGCCGCTTGAAAGTGGTGGGGGTTGGCTACTCTGACGGGAAGAGCAAAGGGCTTCGACTCTGCCCAGCCAACAGAGAAACGGATACCGCGGGCTGAGCGGAGTCGAAGCCCGGACAAGATCAAGAAGGGGGTGCGCCCTCCGGTGGAGCGCTGCCGCCGCTGGTGTCAATCGGGACGCCATCTCGAAGGTTGAGGATGCCTTCGGTGATGATGGTGTCACCGGGCTCCAAACCTTCTAAAACTTGGTATTCATTGCCTTGGAGTTCGCCTAGCGTGACCGGGGCGAGCTTGGCGACTACGGGTGGAGGTCCCTCGGCTTGCCCTCCACTTTGTCCGGGCGGTGGACCGGGGGGACCACCAGCGGCTTCACCTTCTGCTGGGGGATCAGGTTCGCCAGGAACAAAGACAAAGGCTTCTCCGCCTAGCCTAGTGATTGCGGTAGAGGGGACTAGGACGCCAGGTCGCTCGTCCCAGATGACCTGGACTTCTAGGCGCTGGTCGTCTTGAAGCGGACGAGTCGGCGCAGAAAAGCGAGCTTTGGCCAGAATGGTCTGCGTGCTGGGGTCGGTGGTAGGTGAGACAAAGCGAATATTGCCGCTGGCAATGGTGTCGTCACTGCCGAATAGGCTCAGCTCGACGGGGAGTCCGGTTCGCAATCGCTCTGCTTGATCGACAGGAACGGCAATGTCGAGTTCGAGGTCCTGATTTTGGGTAATAGTCGCTAGCTGATCGCCTGCTTGTACGTAGTCGCCTAGCTTGACTGGGATATCGCCGACGATGCCGGAGATCGGCGCGGTGACCGTTTTGTCTAACAGGTCTTGCTGGGTGGCGCTGGCGCTGGCGTTTGCCTGCACGAGGGTGGCTTCTGCGCCTTCTAGACTGGCTTCTAGGGCAGCGATTTCTTCTCTGGAGGAGGCGAGTGCGGATTGGGCGACAGCGCGATCGCGTGCTACCTGATCGAGCTGATTTTGAGGCAGGGCTCCTTGATCGACCAAGGCGGCTGTACGCTCAAAGTCATTACTGCGCAGTGCTAGATCCGCCGTTAGCTCGGTTTGCCTAGCCCTAGCGGCTCGTAATTGTGCGGCGGCGGTATCGCGACTAGAGCGGGCGGCGCTAACGCTAGCCAAGGCGGCATTGTAGTCCGATTGCGATCGCTGCGGACTCAGCTGCATGATGGCATCGCCTGCTGCAACACTGTCACCCGACGAGACAAAAATCTGCACAATCCGACCGTCTGCCTCTGGCTGCAAGCTCACACCCGCCTGCGCATCTAGCGTGCCGACATACTCGGCGCTGTCCTGCAAAGATTCCGACTCCAGCCGCTCAGTTCTTACAGCAACGGGCGGCGGTCCTTGCATTGCCTGCTCACCCCGGCCAAAAAAGAGCCGCCAGAACAAAAAGCCCAAGCCTGCCGCCAGCAGTAGCAAACCCAGCCAGGTCAACCATTTGCGAGACGGCTGCCGCCTAAGGGAACCGATCGCTGAGTCAGAAGTGGTCGTCATTAGGGAGATGCCTTAGAAGTTTTTGACCAGGGCTCTATTTAGCGGGGCTTTGTATATGAGCTCTGTATGTGAGTATATCTAAACTGGTCGGTTTGGTTTAGTTTTACTGAAAGAAAAATGGTACTCGCTACAGCCGCCTTAAAGATGATGCAATTCTGACTAGCTTCAGCCACCAGTGCATCTACCCATAGTTTGAGTATGCAGTTTGAGTATGCGGCCTTGGTGCGACGAGGCGTATGCAAAAGTTGGACAAGCGCTATCGATAGCGTCTGTGCTGCAAAGAATTTGGTGAAGATTGCCACATCTAGTGGTGAAATCAACACCGAAACAGGCTATCATCCCTGAACCCGCTAAGTATTCTCGTGTCCGTGCATACGAGTCTTTTTCTGGTGGGTTGGATGGGATACTATTTGAATAGGAATAGTAGATTTGTACTTAAATACATCCAGCTTACGTCGGCGTCCCCCGTGTCCGTAGCAGCTTTTTGGAGAAGTTGGCATGTCCTTTGTCGGTTTGCACATTCACAGCGACTACAGCCTGCTAGATGGTGCTAGCCACATTGACCCGCTCGTTGATAGAGCGCTAGAGCTGGGGATGGATGCGATCGCACTAACAGATCACGGCGTCATGTACGGCGCCATCGAGCTGCTAAAGGTATGCGGCAAAAAAGGCATCAAGCCGATCATCGGCAACGAGATGTACGTGATTAATGGCGATATTACCAAGCAAGAAAAACGGCCAAAATATCATCAACTCGTCCTTGCCAAGAACGACATCGGCTACAAAAACCTAGTTAAGCTCACCACCGTCTCTCACCTAGAAGGCGTTCAGGGCAAAGGTCTCTTCTCTCGCCCCTGCATCAACAAAGATCTGCTAGAGCAGCATCACGAAGGGCTAATCATCACCAGCGCCTGTCTAGGCGGCGAGATTCCCCAGGCTATTCTTAAGAAGCGACTGGACGTCGCTCGCAGAGTCGCTCAGTGGTACAAAGATTTACTCGGCGACGACTTCTATCTGGAGATTCAAGATCACGGATCTTATGAAGATCGAATCGTAAACGTAGAGATCGTTCGGATCGCCCAAGAGCTAGAGATTAAGATTGTTGCAACCAATGATTCTCACTTTATCTCTTGTATAGATGTAGAAGCACACGATGCGCTGCTGTGTATTCAAACTGGCAAACTAATCTCAGAAGATAAGAGACTTCGCTACAGCGGCACAGAATACCTGAAGTCAGAAGCGGAGATGCGGCGACTGTTTCGCGATCACCTGTCTCCTGAAATTATCGAAGATGCGGTCGCTCGCACCCAAGAAGTCGCAGACAAAGTAGAAGACTACAACATTCTTGGGAATCCACAAATTCCCAACTTTCCAATCCCAGAGGGCCACACCAAAGAGAGCTATATGGAGAAGGTGGCTTGGGACGGGCTGCTAGAGCGGATGAATTTCACTAGCCGGGAGGAGCTGACGAAAGAGTATCGCGATCGCATGGTCTACGAAGTCGAGATGATGCATCAGATGGGCTTCGCCACCTACTTTCTGGTTGTTTGGGACTACATCAAATTCGCCAGAGACAACAACATTTCCGTCGGACCCGGACGTGGCTCAGCGGCAGGCTCGCTAGTTGCCTACGCGATGGGCATCACCAACATCGACCCAGTCCATCACGGCCTGCTGTTCGAGAGATTTCTAAATCCCGAACGTAAATCCATGCCCGATGTGGATACAGACTTCTGCATCGAAAAGCGCGAAGAAGTAATCGACTACGTCACCGAAAAATACGGCACCGACCACGTCGCGCAGATTATCACCTTCAACCGCATGACCTCTAAGGCGGTTCTAAAGGATGTCGCCCGCGTGCTAGACATTCCCTACAACGAATCAGACAAGCTTGCTAAGCTCATCCCCGTTTCTAGGGGCAAGCCCACCAAGCTCAATGTCATGATCTCCGAGAAGACCCCAGACGCCACCTTCAAAGAAAAATACGACAGCGGCGAACTCATCCCCGGTACCAACGTCACCTTTCAAAGATGGATCGACACTGCCATCACCATCGAAGGCACAAATAAAACCTTTGGCATGCACGCCGCTGGGGTTGTCATCTCCGAGCATCCGCTAGACACCATCGTTCCCCTACAGCGCAACAACGATGGTTCTGTAATCACGCAGTATTACATGGAAGATGTCGAAGCTATCGGTTTGTTAAAGATGGACTTCTTGGGTCTGCGCAACCTAACCATGATTCAAAAAGCGGTGAATCACATCGAGTCCAGGCACAATATTGAGATCGACCTGGACGCACTGCCGCTAGACGATCCCAAAACTTACGAGCTGCTCGCAGGCGGCGAACTAGCAGGCGTCTTCCAGCTAGAATCCTCTGGCATGCGACAGATTGTCAAGGAATTGAAGCCTTCTGGTTTAGAAGATATTTCCTCCGTGCTTGCACTCTACCGACCCGGACCGCTAGATGCCGGGCTTATTCCCAAATTCATCGACCGCAAGCACGGCAGAGAAAAAATTGACTATGCCCACAAAATCCTAGAGCCGATTCTCAAAGAGACTTACGGCATCATGGTCTATCAAGAACAGATCATGAAAATCGCTCAAGACTTAGCGGGTTATTCGCTAGGGCGAGCCGACCTACTGCGTAGAGCAATGGGTAAAAAGAAGATAAAAGAAATGGAGCTGCACCGGGAGGAATTTATCAAAGGTGCTGGAGCAAACGAGTTCCCTCGTAAGAATGCAAACGATCTGTTCGATCAGATGGTATTGTTCGCGGAATACTGCTTCAACAAGTCTCACTCTACGGCCTACGGATTTGTCACGTTTCAAACCGCATACCTAAAGGCGAACTATCCGGTTGAGTATATGGCCGCACTGCTAACAGCCATTAGCGGTGACCAGGACAAAGTGCAGATGTATATCGCTAGCTGCCTAAGCATGCGGATTCAGGTGCTGCCACCGGACGTGAACCGTTCGGAAGTGGACTTTACGCCGTTGGAAAACCAGATTTTGTTCGGGCTCTCTGCGGTTCGTAATGTGGGACTTGGGGCGATTGAGGCGCTGATTAAGTCTCGGGAAGAAGAGGGGCCGTTTACCTCGCTGTCGGATTTGTGCGATCGCGTAGACCTGCGAGCCGTCAATAAAAGGGCCCTAGAAGCCCTGATCCTCTCCGGCGCACTAGAAAGCCTAGACCCTAACCGCCAGCAGCTGATGCATGACCTAGAGCTAGTCGTAGAATGGGCCCAATCAAGGGCCAAAGACCGCGAAGTCGGCCAGGGAAATCTGTTCGACATGCTCGGCGGCAGTTCCGGAGATAGTTCTAACGGCGCAGCTAATACAACAACCTTTGAGTCAGCTCCCAAAGCACCCCCCACTCCAGACTACGACCCCCAAGAAAGACTCAGACTAGAAAAAGAACTCCTCGGTTTCTACATCTCCGATCACCCGCTCAAAAACATCCAGCACTCAGCTAAGATTCTTGCCCCCATCGAACTCGCCGAACTGGCCGAAAAACCAGAAAAGGTCACCCTCAGCGCCATCGTCATGCTCAGCATGGTCAAACCCGTCACCACCAAAAAAGGCGACTCGATGGCCGTCGTCCAGATAGAAGATCTCACTGGCCATGCCGAAGCCGTCGTCTTCCCCAAATCCTACGCCCGCATCGGCCAGTACATCAAACCCGACGCTCGCCTAATGGTCTGGGGTAAAGTCGATCGCCGCGACGACCGCGTCCAGATGATCATCGACGACGCCCAACCTATCGAAACCGTCAGCATGGTGATGCTAGACCTAGAGCCCTCAATCGCGGGCGACATCGAAAAGCAAAGCCGACTGCGCAACATCCTAATGGAATTGCAAGGAGAAAATAAGTTCGCCGCCAAAACACCCGTCATCGCCGTCATTCGCACCCGCAACCAGCGCCAGGCCGTCCGCCTCGGCAACCAGTACCGCGTCCTCAACGCCGAAACTGCAGTCGCCTCCCTAAAAGCCGCCAACTTCAACGCTCGGGCCACACCACTGTTAAAGGTTTGAAATGGCGTAAACCTTCGCATGGTCTAAGCTCGTAGATATCGTTTCAATCCTCATCCGGCCGCTGTATCATCCGGCCGTTGTAATAGTGGGCTTTGTACTTCTGGTGCTCAGGTTGTTCTATAAGTTCGGCAAACGCTGACCACTATAGCGTTTGCCACTTGACTAAGGTATAGCTCACAGGCTGGAAGCGTTGAGCAACAACAGGTCAAGTGGTCAGCGTGTACCGTAGGCGCAGCCTTCTCTTCGAGTATGCATCCGGTACACGCTATATTCCTCTACAAAGCCTCTTGCGGGGCGCGCCAGAAAGCTGATAAACAACTCAGATTAACTCTGGATCTTCACCCAACTCACGTAATCGGGTGGCTAGGCGTTCCGTTTGAGCGGCTGAGCGTTCCGCTTTTTCCTCTGAAGTTAGGATGCGATCACCATTTTGATCAAACCACCCTAGAAGCTCGCGAGTCTCACCACCAAAGGTCCCTGTGTATCTCCCTAAAGCAATTCCTGCTTCTTCCATCCAAAAAGGTTCGCCGATCTGTAGCTGATAGCTGCCGTCAACTAGTTTGTACACCTCAAAAGGCTGATGCTGGTCCCTCTGCCAGTAAAGCGGGTTGTAGACAATGTAGTATGGGACGCCAAGATTTTGATAGGTTTCCATTTTTTTAGAATATTCGCCACCAGGCGACCACGAAACCAGTTCTAGCGTCATCAAGGGAACGATGTCGTTCTCTTCCCAAACAACATAGCTGCGCCTAAAACTTTCACCTTCTCTATGGCGGGGAACGCCTATGCTCAAAAATGCATCTGGGACAACAGGTACTCTGGGATTGCTTCCTGCTGTATGGTATACGCCCATGTCTACTGCAAAAAACCAGTCCTTGCGATCTGTCCATAAAGTGTTCAACACAAACAATAAAATGTTTGGCAAGAGATTTTGATCCTCGTTATCCACGGGTATATCGTCCGAATCAGGTAGCTCGGAGCCAGAGGGAAGATGTGTTTTTAGTTTGGACTGAACCATGATATTGACGGCGAGACTGATGTCGAGGTTGAAGACAAAATTGATAGTTGAGCCTACGTCGTAGATATGTCCACATAGTAAACGACATCAGTCTTCCATGGAGGCTGCTTGAGAATCATGCTGGGCTGAGTTGGCTAGGGCGGTGGCGATCGCATCCACCACTCTTCCCACTTCCGTCACCGCCATCCCCAAATCCTTCCGGCTCTGCCCTTTTGGCACCAGCGCCCGCTTAAACCCTAGCTTGGCTGCCTCCTTTAGCCTCAGTTCCATCTGCGAGACCGGGCGAATCTGTCCACCTAGGCCCACCTCACCGATAATGACTAGCTCTGGGTCGATAATGCGGTCGCGAAAGCTAGCCGCCACTGCCACCGCAATCCCTAAATCTGCTGCGGGTTCACCTACATTTAGTCCGCCTGAAGAGGCCACATAGGCATCTAGCTTCGAGAGGGGAATACCGACTCTCTTTTCTAAAACTGCGAGAATCTGTAGTAATCTGTTGTATTCGATTCCTGTCGTCGAACGGCGCGGCGAGCTATAGCTCGTTGGACTTACCAGCGACTGCAATTCTACGACCAGAGGCCGCGTTCCCTCACAGGCAACAATCGTCGCCACACCTGGCACATTCTCTTCTTGATTGCTCATAAATAGCTCAGAAGGATTCAGCACTTCTTCTAAGCCCTTATCAACCATCTCAAACACACCCAGCTCATGAGTTGCGCCAAATCTGTTCTTTACCGAGCGCAGCAGGCGGTGGCTGGCAAAGCGATCGCCTTCAAAATACAAGACGGTATCGACCAGGTGTTCCAAGACTTTTGGACCCGCGATCGCCCCTTCTTTGGTCACATGCCCGACAATAAACAGAGAAATGTTCTCTTTCTTGGCTAGCTGCATCAGCGCCGATGTACATTCTCTCACCTGCGCGACTGAGCCCGGTGCGGAAGTCAGTGCCGAATAGAACAAAGCCTGAATACTGTCGATTACCGCTACCTTTGGCCGCAGCGAGTCTAGCTCTTCTAAGATAGTTTCTAGATTTGTCTCAGGCAGCAGATACAAATTCTCTTGAATGCTGGTGGATTCTTCACCTTGATTGATCCCTAGGCGGAGCGATCGCAATTTCACCTGCTGTCCCGACTCCTCCGCGCACACGTACAATATCGGCGTTCCCTTCGCCAGCTGATTTGCCGTTTGCAATAGCAGCGTAGATTTACCGATGCCCGGATCGCCCCCCAGCAGTACTAGCGATCCAGGCACGATGCCACCACCTAGCACCCGATCAAGTTCATGATAGCCAGAGGGAATTCGTGCCTGCGGATGATCCTGAATCTGATTAAACGTTAGCGATAGCCGAGGCTGAGAGAGCGCTTTCTTGCGGCGAGTGCTACCCGTGCGTGATTTCATGCTAGGGCGGGTGCTCGCTGTCTCCTTAGCCTCTACTACCTGCTCGACTAGCGAATTCCACGTTCCACAAGTAGGGCATTTGCCAAAGTGCTGCCGTGACTCTGCGCCACAGGCGTTGCATATGTAGATAGAACGGGCTTTTGCCATGTGCGATCGCCGACCAATCAGAACAAACTGTCAACCAACCTACAAATAGTATAAACGTACTTTTATCAATGCATGACCGTCTCTAAGATCGCAGCATAGGATACATTTCTTCGCAAATACCTGTCTCTGGACCACCTCGCCAGAAATTACAAAACCTGATTCGGCTCATCATGAAACAATAACTTTCCTAAAGGCAAAGCTATGACTGGTCAGCATCGTAGCGATTTGTATTAGTTCGCAATCAAGATCTACATGACCTTAAGAAACACTAAAACCCTTTAAGCCACTGCCTTTCGGTATACTTAAACGCATACAAACGCATACAATTGATCTGAAAAAGATCGCCTTTGGCGAAAAGTTTAGTTGCTAAACGTTATATAAACGTCATAAACTTTTGGACCGGCAGTGCTTTTGGACCAGCAGTGCAGTCATTCCCGCCAGTGGTCTCTTTTGCAACCACGGTTTTATAGGAGTTTACACAGCCTTGGAAAGCGTTAAAGAAAAAATTCTAGTTGTTGATGATGAAGCGAGTATCCGTCGCATTTTAGAAACTCGTCTTTCCATGATTGGCTATGACGTTGTCACCGCTGCTGATGGCGAAGAAGCCTTAGACACCTTTCGCGATACCATTCCCGACTTAGTCGTCTTAGATGTGATGATGCCAAAGCTAGATGGCTACGGCGTCTGCCAGGAGCTACGCAAAGAATCAGATATTCCAATCATCATGCTGACTGCTCTAGGCGACGTAGCCGATCGCATCACTGGACTAGAGCTAGGCGCTGATGACTATGTTGTCAAACCCTTCTCACCAAAAGAATTAGAAGCGCGAATTCGCTCAGTTCTTCGCCGAGTCGAGAAAACGGGTGCGTCCGGCATTCCCAGCTCCGGCGTGATCACCATTAACAATATCCGTATTGATACGAATAAGCGCCAAGTGTACAAAGGCGATGAGCGGATTCGCCTAACCGGAATGGAATTTAGCCTGCTAGAGCTGCTAGTCAGTCGTTCTGGTGAGCCGTTCTCCCGCTCTGAAATTTTGCAGGAAGTGTGGGGCTACACACCAGAGCGCCATGTCGATACCCGCGTAGTCGATGTCCATATTTCACGTCTGCGAGCCAAACTAGAAGACGATCCTAGCAACCCTGAGCTGATCTTGACTGCTAGGGGCACTGGCTACCTGTTTCAGCGAATTGTTGAACCTGGCGAAGAATAGACGATCGTCTTCCTTGCTATGTTCCTCATATTCTCCTCACGGGCGAAGAAATCCGTCTGGGTAGAACAAGTCTGATAGAATTCTTAAAGTTATATGATCCCGATTGGGCCAACAAAAGGGCAGAAGCAAAAGGGTAGAAACAAAAGGGTAGAGCTTTGATGGATTCGACGCAGGTACGCATCGCAGTAGACGCGACGGGCGGTGATTTTGCCCCTGGGGAGGTAGTCGCTGGCGCAATTAGAGCCAAAGAAGAACTCGGCATTGAGGTACTGCTGGTGGGCGATGCCGCTCAGATAGCGGCGTCGGTATCGCAGCCCGATCTGCTCAAAGGCATTGAGATCGTACCTGCCGAGGGGACGATAGAGATGCACGAGGAGCCGCTAAGTGCGCTGCGACGAAAGCCGAAAGCTTCTATCAACGTATCGATGGATTTAGTGAAGCAAGGTCGGGCGGACGGCGTTGTCTCAGCAGGACATTCTGGGGCGGCGATGGCAGCAGCGCTGCTGCGGCTAAAGCGAATCAAAGGCGTTGATAGGCCAGCCATTGGCGCAGTCTTTCCGACGGTAATCGCTAACAAGCCTGTGCTGATCTTGGATGTAGGAGCGAACGTCGACTGTCGGCCTAAGTATCTTGAGCAGTTTGCCTTTATGGGCAGCATTTACTCTCGCTACGTGCTGGGGAATGAAGCGCCCAAGGTAGGACTGCTAAATATCGGCGAAGAAAAAAGTAAAGGCAACGAAGTCGCTATTACCGTTCACAAAGCCCTAAGCGAGCAAAGCGCGATTAACTTTGTTGGGAATGCAGAAGGGCGCGATGTGCTCTCAGGTGATTTTGACGTGATTGTGTGCGACGGCTTTGTTGGAAACGTTTTGCTGAAATTTGCAGAAGCCGTCGGCGAGTCGGTTCTACAAATTCTACGAGAAGAGCTGCCGCAGGGCGTGGCTGGTAAGGTGGGCTGTACGCTTTTGAAAGGGAATTTGAAACGGATTAAGCAGCGGGTCGATCACGCTGAGCACGGCGGCGGACTGCTGCTGGGCGTGGCTGGGGTGGCGGTCATTAGTCACGGTAGCTCGAAGGCGCCGTCTATTTTTAATGCGATTCGCCTCGCCAAAGACGCGGTAGACAACCATGTGATTGAACGGATCGAAGGGCAGTACCAAAGGGTCGCAGCGACTGCAAAAGCTAAGGGTGAATAGACAGCATGACTCAGCAAACTCATGGCGTTGCTTTTGTCGGTAGCGGCTCTGCGCAGCTTGACATGGCCCTAACGAACGATCAGCTTACGCAGGTAGTGGATACTTCGGATGAGTGGATCGCTACTCGGACCGGAATTCGACGGCGACATATTGCCGGACGCTCTGATTCTATTCGGTCTTTGGGAGGGGAGGCGGCAGCGGGTGCGATCGCCCAAGCCAACCTATCCCCAACTGACATTGACCTGATCTTGCTTGCTACTTCCACCCCGGACGATCTCTTCGGTTCAGCCTGTCAAATCCAGGCAGAGATTGGCGCCACTCGCGCCGTTGCCTTCGATATCACCGCTGCCTGTTCTGGCTTTGTTTTCGCATTAGTTACCGCCGCTCAGTTTATTCGCACGGGTGCCTATCAGAACGTGGTGGTGGTGGGCGCGGATATTTTGTCGCGGCTGACGGATTGGGGCGATCGCACGACCTGCGTTCTCTTCGGCGATGGGGCTGGAGCGATTGTCATGCAGCGCTGCGCCAAAGACCGCCTGCTGAGCTTTGAGATGCACAGTGACGGCAGTCAGAACGACTGTCTAAACGCTAGCTACCACAAAGAATCAAAGCCTCTAGTCGATCACATCACCGTTCAATCAGGCCAGTATCAGCCCGTCACCATGAATGGACGAGAAGTGTATCGGTTTGCAGTCAAAAGAGTCCCAGAGGTTCTAGAAAAGTCTCTTTTTCATGCCGGACTTTCTACCACAGACATCGACTGGTTGATCTTGCATCAGGCCAACCAGCGAATTCTAGACGCTGCCGCTCAGCGCCTAGGTATTGCATCCGAGCGCGTCGTTAGCAATATGGCAAAACATGGCAACACCGATGCGGCGTCTATTCCTATCGCCCTAGACGAATGGGTTCGCGCTGGCAAAATAAAAGCCGGAGACACCCTAGCCCTTTCGGGCTTCGGTGCGGGGCTCTCGTGGGGCGCCGCTGTTCTCAAATGGGGCTCTCCGACAGAGTGAGAGATTACTGAAAGGAGATTGCCAGAAAGAGATTATCTTAGATTAGAGGAGTTTAAAGAAAATAAGATGACAAAAACTGCGTGGGTTTTCCCTGGTCAGGGCTCGCAGGCCGTTGGGATGGGTGTAGATCTTGCGGACGTGTGCGCCGAGCGCTTGGCAGAAGCGGAAAAGGTTCTAGGAAAATCTGTTCTAGAAATTTGTCAAGATGAGGCACTCCTGTCTGATACGCGCTACACGCAGCCTTGCTTATACGTGGTTGAATGTGCTCTTGCTGATGTTCTAAAGGAGAAAGGACAGCAGCCCGATATAGTTGCAGGCCACAGCCTAGGTGAATACTCAGCGCTATATGCAGCAGGCGTATTTGACTTTGCAACAGGACTACAGCTTGTCAAACGCCGAGCTGAGCTTATGTCTCAAGCATCAGAGGGTACTATGGCAGCGCTGATGGGCTTCGATCGAGAGCAGCTAGATGCAACAATTGAGCAAACTGAGGGTGTTGTTTTGGCAAACGACAACAATTCAGGACAGGTGGTCATCTCTGGAACGCCTGCGGCAGTTGATACTGTAATCGAAACTGTTAAATGCAAGCGAGCTGTAAAGCTCAACGTCAGCGGTGCGTTTCACTCTCCTTTGATGGCCGATGCGTCCAAGGCTTTTGAGTCAGTACTAGCGGCGGTTAAGTTTACAGAAGCTCGCATTCCAGTAATGTCGAATGTAGATCCACAACCTGAAACAAATGGCGAGATTTTAAAGAAAAGGCTGATAGAGCAAATGACAGGATCTGTTCGCTGGAGAGAGATTTCGCTAGGCTTACCAAAAGCAGGAATCGAATCTGTTGTCGAGGTGGGTCCCGGTAGAGTGTTAACAGGTCTAATCAAAAGAACCTGTAAAGGCTTGAACCTGAGCAATATGGGCACGTTAGCCGCAATTGAAGGGTAGGGGCGTAGCATGCTACGTACGTGTTTAGCGTAATCCTAAGCAGCTCTATCATTGAGCACCATAGCGTGAGCGACTTGTTCAATGAACGAATCGCCGCGCTGCTGTGCAGTGGCTGCTAACGAAGCAAGGATAGTCCAAGTGTTTGCGCCC
>JBCCOH010000076.1:0-26843 GCA_039111275.1 Cyanobacteria bacterium P01_D01_bin.1
CCCACTGACAGAACTGCTCCCACAAAGAAGCGCTTTGGCGCTGCTGTAGAGTAGTAGTCATTATTATTCCGAGTAGTTAGGTACGTATGGGCTGAGCGCTTCAAAAAGAAAGCCGCTTAGAAAATGCAAATGAAAGACTAAGCTTCTCAACCGATGACATCATCATAACGTATGTAACAGAATATTACAAGGACTAATTTTCCTTTTGACAAAAACACCCTTGACATCGTAGAGATTTAATATTTGCTTAAGATTAGTGCACAAAATTAGCGCATCGGACCCATCGCGCTTTTCCAGGCCATTTCCTTTCGTAAGACCTGTAGCGCTCTCTGCTCGGCACCAGAAAACAGTTCTGTAGCAATCAGTTCACTTAGCACCTGCTGCGTTAGCTGCGAGGCAAACGCTCCGCCAGAGCGCAACAGCTGACCGTAGTAAGAGAATTGCGGTTTGCCATCTGCTGAGCGATGAAAGGTATGAACTTCATCAATGTCCATCTGCGAGACGGGTGTATTCGCAGGAATGACCACTCGCGGAATACCGTGCAATCCATAGCCAGAGGTTTTGCCCCTTTGTAAGCTACCGACAAGCGCCACATTTAAAAGAATGCAGGTGTCTTGGATCAGATCAGGCGTAAAAACCGGATCAGGCGCGCTTGTTAGCCTAGGGCCGCTGTTTAGAAAAGACGAGTTAAACAGCTGAGAGTCGTAAATAATTCCTACGGCCCAGTGTCTAGAGCTTTCGAACTTTACAAACTGACCAAATCCATAGTCTTCTATCGCTGGCGGACTATCGACATCATTAGGAGTATCTAGCTGGACGACATAGTCGCAGTGAGAATTAGATTTGACGACTTTGCCCAGCTGACAATTGGCAGTAGATTCAAAAGACCGACGTGCAGAGGAAACCATAGCTAACCACAGGGCAAACAGTACGTAGCGAACGATGGCCTAAGAATATCCTAAATGTGCGTACAGATGTATTAAAACGCTCCTTTAAGATATTGGGAAGATATTGGGATCAAAACATCAGAACCAAAACATCAGGACCAAAACATAAAGGCAAAACAAAGCAGGAACAGAATTAGAGTTCTGTTCCTGCCGTTCGCAGTCTGTTTTGTGTAAGGCTACTTCGCCTGCTATGCAGACATCGCCTGGATAATGTAATCGAAGTAGGGAGCCGCTTCAACAGCGTCTTCCTCGTCCATCAGGGACAAAGATGCGTCCTTCAGGCAGCGAATAGCTTCTACCATACCGGGAACAGGTACATCAAGAGCGTTGTACATCTCACGAACGCCAATTAGGCCAATGCTCTCGATTGGTTCCTTATCACCCGCTAGAACGCTGTAGGTGATCAAACGTAGATACCAGCCATAGTCGCGCAGACATAGTGCTCGCTGCTTCTGACCGTAGGCATTGCCTCCTTTGGCAATAAAATCGGGGCGCAGTTTCCAAAGAGCACTGCTAGCCTGCTCGACAACTTTCTTTTCGTTATCCGCTAGAATTTGAGCGATTCGCATCCGCTGATCGCCGGTCTTCAAGAAGTTTTCAATCCCTTTGAGCTCGCCGCTCGTAGGGTAACGCAGCTCGTCATCTGCGTTAAGGATTACTTGGCTGACAACAGACATAGTTTTTAAAAGGGTGCGATAACTCTGTACTTATATTGACAGTTTAGCGACTCTTAGGCGAACAAGGAAAGCTAGAACAGTCCTTTTTCCGATATTTTTGCCGTCAGAGATAAAGCGAAACAGCGCTATTGGTTATCTGAGAACTGATTAAAGAAATATTACGCAGAGGCTCGAATTGCCTTCACATAGCGCTTTTTATCGTTCCGCGTCGGTTGTTAATCACATATGTGACAGTCTACGAAGCCTCGTAAATGAGCCATACTAGTGAGCTGACCAGATTTATCTAAGTATCTGCTTCCTGATTTCCCTTACGTTTGCCAAGTGACTGCTATGCCTTCGATATTGCCTAACGAATCTCAGCTCGATGTAGAAGGTAAGGCGGCTTCGTCAAATCCTTGGGAGGCACCTGTGCGAGAAGCTAAGTGGCAGCAGGGCGAGATCGTAAAGGTAACGATTACTGACCTGAGCAACAGCGGAGATGGGGTCGGTCGCTGGGAGGATCGGGTGGTATTTGTCCCGAATACGGTGCCAGGGGACGAGATGCTGGTAAAGCTGACAAAGGCAAAGGCGACTCATGGCTTTGGGAAGCCAGCGGGGATTGTGAAGCCGTCGTCTGAGAGAGTGCGTCCGGCTTGCATCGTGGCGGATAAGTGCGGGGGCTGTCAGTGGCAGCAGGTGAGCTATGAAGAGCAGCTAGCCGCGAAGCATCGGCTAGTGGTGGACGCGTTGACGCGGATTGGCAAGTTAGAAAATGTGCAGGTTGATCCGGTGTTAGCGGCTGAGGAGAAGCTTGGCTATCGAAATAAAGCCACCTATCCACTGGGACTTTCACCGACCAAAGACGTTAAGGCTGGCTACTATCGTAAGGGCTCTCATCGGCTGGTGAATCTGAACCAGTGTCCGGTGCAGGACGATCGCCTCGATCCACTTTTAGCTGATCTCAAGAAAGATATTCAGGCGCGTGAATGGAAGATTTATGACGAGCGATCGCACAAAGGCCACCTCAAACACCTATCGCTCAGAGTAGGCCAACGCACTGGCCAAATCCTCATCACCCTGGTCAGCCGCTCAGTCAAGCTTAAAGGCATCCACGAGCAGGCGCAGCAATGGATGGAAAGATATCCAGAAGTTGTGGGCGTACTGATCAACTTGAACTGGAAGAAGACAAACGCTATCTTCGGCCCAGAGACGTTTCTGATTGCAGGCTCGCCGCATCTAGAAGAGAAGTTTGCCGGGCTGACGTTTCACATTCAGCCTGCGACTTTCTTTCAGGTGAACACAGCCCAGGCAGAACGGCTGCTAGAGGAGATTCAAACGGAGCTGGCCTTGAGCGGCAATGAAATTTTGGTAGATGCGTATTGCGGTGTTGGCACTTTTACGCTGCCGTTAGCACGAAGAGTGAAACAGTGTATCGGGCTAGAAGCCTTCACCGAGTCGGTGGTACAGGCACAGGCAAATGCGGCGCTAAATGACATTGAGAATGTGGGATTCAGGATCGGAGATGTGGCAGCGCTATTGCCGAACCTAGATGTGAAGCCGGATATCCTGATGCTAGATCCACCCCGCAAAGGCTGTGAGCCAAAAGTGCTGGAGTCGATTATGGCAATTAGACCTGAGCGAATCGTGTACGTCAGCTGCAATCCGGCAACCTTGGCACGTGATCTGCGAGTGCTGTGTGAAACAGGGCATTACCGAGTAACTAGAGTTCAGCCTGCGGACTTTTTCTCTCAAACCGCTCATGTAGAATCTGCTGTCTTTTTGGTAGCCGAGCCTGCTAGTTTATTTTGACTAGATGTTGTTAGGACTGTGTGGAAAGATCCATGAAATTCGGTCAGATTGTGGCGGCGTTGGGCGATCAGGTCGTGGCGTCGAGTTTGGATGGGGATAGTAGCGTGAGTGATCGCACCCTCACCGGACTAGCCGCCATCCAAGAAGCGACCTCTCACGATCTTAGCTACGTAGAAGGCGCAAAGTTTGCTGCCTACGTCAGTACGACCGAGGCAGGAGCACTGATTCTACCCAATGACGATTTTTTGCAAGGAAAAGCCAACGAGCGCGGCGTCCTATGGATCAGCGTCAAAGATCCTCGACTGGTATTCGCTAGAGCGATCAGCTACTTCTATCAGCCCTATCGACGAGCGGCGGGCATTCATCCTAGTGCCGTTGTAGAGCCGGGCGCAGAGATCGGTGAAGCGGTGGCAATTGGGCCTTTGGCGGTAGTTCATGCGGGGGCGAAGGTGGGCGATCGCACCTGCATTCACGCGGGCGCAATCGTCTATCCAGGCGCTGTAATCGGTCAAAATACCGTCCTCCATGCCAACTGCGTCATTCATGAGCGCACCCAAGTAGGCGATAACTGCGTTATCCACAGCGGCGCGGTCATCGGCTCTGAGGGTTTTGGCTTTGTCCCGACAGCAGCTGGCTGGGAAAAAATGCACCAGTCTGGAATTGCGGTATTAGAAGATGGCATAGAAATCGGCTGCAATTCCACCGTTGATCGCTCTGCGGTAGGCGAAACCCGCATCAAAAAGAACACCAAAATCGACAACATGGTGCATATTGCGCATAGCTGCCAAGTCGGAGAAGCGGTAGCGATGGCAGCCCAAGTCGGGATGGCTGGGGGTACCATTATCGGCAATCGGGTAATTTTAGCGGGGCAAGTAGGCATTGCCAACAAGGCCAAACTTGGCGATGGGGCCGTGGCTTCTGCCCAAGCGGGCATCGTTAGTAACGTTGCTCCCGGCGAAATTGTTTCTGGCTCTCCGGCGATGCCTCACAAGATATTTCTGAAGTCATCCGCAATCATCAAACAGCTACCGGAGATAGCGAAGGCTGTAAAGCACATACGAAAGCAGCTCACTGAAAAGAACGATTAACTATTCACGAACTTATGTATCGCTGGGTAAACTTGTGACTCGCAAAGTCACGCGTCTTTGTGTCGGTGCTAACATGCAAAGCAAGTAAAAACAACCAAACCAGCCGAGCTTGGGGCCGCTTCTGACTCTTGAAAAGTCGTACCGTTGAGATCGAGTAAGCAAATAAGACTTCTTTTCGGATGAGTTAGAAAGCCATCAAGTCTCACCTGCATCAGCTATTAGCCTGCATTGGCTACAGAGATAAGCGTATCTGTTGTTAATTTGGAGAAGATTTAGAGAAAGACGATTCTTGAGACAGGGTGTTCGTTCGAGTTGAACATTCGAGTTGAACGTACTGATTAGTCGTATTTAGGGCTGACCCCGCTGGTCGGCCCTTTGTTCTTTTGTTCTTTTAAGGTGTTCCAAGCAAGGTGTTCTAAGTTCTTTTAGATGCTTTTCTAGCCAGCTTTTTTGATTTGCTCTCCTAACTATGGCCGCGTCTTGGTTAGCACTGGTGATTGGCAATACCCGTCTGCATTGGGGATATTTCGATCGAGGGTTATTATCGAGAATTTGGCATACCCCTCACCTCTCCGAATGGGTGGTTGATCAAATCGATAGTCAGTCTGATTGGCAGCAGGTTTGGCTACTAATCGAGGCGTTAACCAATCAACTAGTCATGCCGCCATCTTTAGATAAGTCACTGCCAATAGAATTATGGCTAGCCTCTGTAGTGCCTAGTCAAACTCGGCTTTGGACACAGGCAATACCCGACATTAAAGCTGTGAGGCGATCGCACATCCCGCTAAAAAATGTCTATCCAACCCTAGGCATCGATCGCGCCATCAACCTATTAGGCGCAAAGCAAACCTTGGGTTGTCCCGTTTTAGTGATAGATAGCGGTACCGCCCTGACGCTGACTGCTGGAGTTAACAGCTCAGTCTACGGCGGCGCGATTCTACCAGGGATGAAACTTCAGCTCGAATCGCTAGGGCAGAAAACGGCTGAGCTAGGATCGCTGCTGCCGACGGTATCAGCAATAGCGCAACTTCAGCAGGATCAGCCATCAGAGACGCCGCCAGAAGAACGGCCAAAGGAACTACCAGAGAAACTGCCAGAAAGATGGGCTAGCAATAGCGGGGGTGCGATCGCCAGTGGCATTGCCTACGGCCTCGTCAGCACCTGCATCGACTACATCACAGATTGGTGGCAGCGATTTCCGACCGGCGCAGTTGTCTGCACAGGCGGAGACGGTCTGCTCATACATCAATACCTACAGCAAAGAACCCCGGAGATAGCCTCCAGGGTTCTAGTCGATAGCGATTTGATGTTTAGAGGAATGCAAGCCTATCGAAGCGAACTAACCATGTAGCTGTAGTCGGCCTCATTAGTGCCAAAAGTTGCGTCGGGAAACGCTTCAGTTTCGTCTAGCTCCTGGAGCGCAGCCACTCTATTCTCTGGGTTCGGGTGAGTGCTTAAGAACTCCGGTGGCGACCCCCGGCGAAGCAGCTTCTGCATGAAGCTAACCATCTCGGACTGGTCATAGCCTGCTCGTCCCATAAGGTGAAAGCCATATCGATCGGCTTCGTATTCAGCGCTGCGACTAGCCGGTAGCTGCAAGGCGATCTGCGCACCTATGTTGACTAGGCGATCGCGGTTAACACCTAGCGCACCCGTGATACCCTGCGTAATAGCAGCCTGTCGCATCTGCTGCAAAGCATCCTTACCCACAATGTGCGCAATCTCATGGGCAACTACGCCAGCTAGCTCGGCTTCGGTATCCGCCGCAGCCATTAGTCCAGTATTGATGTAGACATATCCGCCCATAGTCGCAAACGCATTGATTGAATTGTCTGCAACAATCTGGAACGTGTAGGGAATATCGGGGCGATCACTCACGTTAGCCAGACGCTGCCCAATATCGTTCAAATAGGTATTGAGCGCCGAATCCTTGTACAGATTTATCTGTCGACCGTTGACCAGACGAGAATTGATATCCCCACCTAAGCTGACCTCTTGCGAATCAGACATGTTTGAGAGCTGAAGAACTCGCACCCCGCTAAAGATTAGGTCTAGCCAGCTAGCTTGAGAAGGCTGGGCGGTAGCAACGTTGAGGCCAATCGCCATCATCATCCCAGCAAGGCCAAGCGCCAGCCGACGAGTCAACGTCTTCTTGGTTAGTCGCAATCGTTCAAACATGAGTAAGTCGCTGTCAATACAAAATAGATATTAAAAAATCGAACCAGGGTTCTAAATTGAATATCCTCACAAAATCACCCTAATGGCTTCCCCCTCAGGTGTGGACTGATTCTGTGACACTTCAAGAATCGATGATATTTCGTAGCAACCTGGCAGATGCTATGGCGGCACAGGCGATGAGTCAACCGCGAAAGAGTGTGGTTAAATACTGTGGCAGAAGCGTACAAGCGGGCGAAAGGAATAGCAATGGCAATACTAGATTCCAAAGGGCGACTATTTGGCAAGCTCAGTCTATTGGACATAGGGGCAGCCTTAGCAATTGTGATGGTTGTCTTCGGCATCTTCTTCTATCCCGGCACTAGCGGCTCGGTCGCTCAAGTCGGCAGCGTCACCGAAGAAATCGAAGTCGACGTAATCGCCAGAGGGCTGACGGTACTGAACCCCGAAGAATTTCTCGCCAACCTTTCTCAGACCACCTCGACCAAGATCATTGTGCGCAATCAGCCCTACGGTCAGATCAACGTCAAAAAAGTCGAATCTCTACCCCGTAGCGTCGCCGTCCCTCAGCCAGATGGCACCGTCAAGTCCTATCCAGATCCTCGCCCCGAGCTGAACTACACAGTTGATATGCTGATCACGCTCGGCGGCGAAGCGCAAATTACTGAAGACGGCCCCGTTCTAGCAGTTCCGGTCAAAGTGGGTACGCCTATAGAAATCGACGGTGAAAACTACAACTTTAGAGTTTCGACAGTAGCCGTACGAATTCTAGATGACGCCGCCCAGGACGCTGCGACAGCCGAGTAACCTTCACAAACGATACGCTCAGACTGCTCTGGGCAGTGGCTGGTTCGTCGATAGGCTATCAGCCAACTTCTCCGCGATGCCGGTAATCCAGGCTTCGTCCTGCTGCGTATAGCTGCGAGGCGCGTTTGCGCCTAGGACTAAAACCCCTTTATTCCCTAGAGGCTGACAGATCAGACCCTGAGTATTTTCTGGCAGGTAATCGAACTCTATGCGGCCTGGATAGAGCGCTAGATTAACCAAGTAGACAGGCTTTCCTTTCTCTAAGGTGCGCTTCACAATCGTTCCAGGCGTGACGGTTGACTTTGGACCGAGAACGCCTCGTCGCAGCAGCACCTGAGCATTGTAGTAAACCAGCACGCTACGAGTAGCGGTATTGGTCAGCAGCAAGTGAGAGGCCCAGGCCAGCTCTGTTCGGACTGATGCTGTCAGGTCATCCGCCAATTCAAAGCCCAGCTCGCCAGTCAGCTCAACTGACTCTGGTAGCTTGGGCTGAATGCGCTGCCACAGCAGCCCGGTCAAAATTAGCAGCGCACTGAGTATGACGCCCAGCGCATCCGCTCTAGATTGGGCAGCACTCAGCTCAGGCGTCGTTACTCGATTGAGAAATAAGAGTGTGCCACCTAGCGCACCGACTACTATCGGCAGCCGTCTAAGCACTTGATTTTGATCGGGTCTAGCCATACCGGATACCCACAAAGGCAGTAGGTATAGTGTATCTTTGGCAGGAATCGATTTTTGGATGGGTCTGCTGCAATTGATGAGTGCCGGGATAGTGTCAGGAATAGTGTCGGGGGTATTGGCTGGATTCTTGGGTGGGCTGCTGGGCGGACTATTGGGGGGTGGTTGGGAACCCGCAAAACCTCTGCGTTTAGGCGCTGTTGATATCCGCCCTCGGTGGGAGTCGGACTGGGCAAGAGCTGCGATCTCAAACGATCCAGCCGCAAAATCGATCGTAAACAGCTATCTCTCTGGACTATCGTCAGTCGGCTATCTACCAGAAGAACAGGGGATCTGGGTCTCGGTAGGCGACTATCCGGTGGCAGAAAATATGGGAGAGGTGCCCGTCCCTGCCGCGTCGCTAACCAAGGTCGCAACGACACTCGCTGCGCTCGCAACCTGGGAGCCAACCCACCAGTTCAAGACCTGGGTAGGCTGGCGCGGCCAAGTCGAGAATGGGGTAGTGCTGGGTGATTTGGTCGTGGTAGGCGGGGATGATCCGCTGTTTGTATGGGAGGAGGCGATCGCACTCGGAAAATCCTTACAGCAGCAGGGCATTCGCCGAGTCAAAGGCAACCTGATCATCGCTGGCAACTTCAACATGAACTTTGAAACCGATCGTGCGACATCGGGCCAATGGCTAAAGCAGGCGCTGAATGCGAACGAATGGGACTACGAAATAGAGACGGTCTACCAGAACCTAGCCAAAAATCCGACAGCAGATGACAGCAGACCAACTATCGAAATTAGCGGCAGCATTCAGGTAGAGCCTGACAACCGAAAAGAGTCAGTCAATGGCTGGCTCGTACGCCACGACTCGCTGCCCATGGTGGCCTTGCTAAAAGCGATGAACATCTACAGCAACAACCCCATGGCCGAGCAAATCGCTAACGCAGCCGGAGGCACTAGCGCTGTTGTCAACAAAGCCAGCACGCGAGCTGGGATTCCAGCGGGAGAGGTAAGGCTCATTAACGGATCTGGGCTGGGCGAAGAGAACCAGATATCGCCTAGAGCTACTGTACTGATGCTGCAGGCGATTCAGTCGCAGCTACTCTCTAGCGGTTTTACCCTGTCTGATATTTTTCCAATCGTAGGCGCAGATGGCGGTACTGTTAGGGATAGAGGGCTACCCGCTAATGCCGTCGTGAAGACAGGCTCTCTAGCGGTGGTAAGCTCATTGGCTGGTGCGTTTCCGACTGAGAGTAAAGGAATTGTTTGGTTTTCGATTATGAACTATGGGTCTGGATTAGATGCGCTGCGATCGCGCCAGGACCGGGTTCTCTCAGCGCTCGAACAACAGTGGGGCAAAGCGCAGACGCTACCGCCAGAGCTACGCAGCACGGTAGTCATTGGACAAGCGCCCTATCAATTTGGCGATCCAGCGCGTAATCGCCTGGTCAAGCAAAAATCGTGAGCCATCGTCAGCTAGTCGCTAGTGATTAGCCCTCACATCTACAGACCTTCTGGCACAATTTCTGTCACCACATCACTCGACCCGTCACCGATTACGACTAGCGTGCCATCTTCTATGTTGCCGATAGCTCTTGGGCCAGACAGGATGGCCTCAGGATTTGCGGCCTGCTGATAGCGAACGTTGCCTTCAGCTTCTACCTCCTGGCTCAGCGTTCGCCAAGTCACCGAGTCAGCGGCCAGACTAGTATCATTCTTTGCGCCATTGGCTCGCACATTGCCGATTAGGTAAATTATTTGCTCAGCGAGATCTACGCTGGCCCGGTTTGCTGATGCGGTGAGCTGCCTGGCTGGCTGAGCAATATCGACAGGTTGGTCTAGCTCGACAGTTTGCGCAGCTACATCCCACACGGCCTGGTCGCTCTCGACACTCAATCCTTCTGAGCCCGAATCTAGCTGTGAGTCTAACCGCACTGACTGCTCAACGGTGACTATATTGTCATCTAGCTGCGCGTTGCCGGATCCACCGACCAAGCGATCGGTAGGCGTTTCGGTCGGTATTTCGGAACTATCAGTAGCAAAGCGCTCTACGATCAGCTGCTGATCTGCTCTGATCAAAGACTGAGCCGTCAACCAGACTAACGCTTCAGAGGCAAACGTCAGCCAGGGAGCCGATTTGCTTCTAGCGGTCACACCGCCTTCCATGTTGACCCGATCCTGCTTGTTATTGACAATCAGAGACCGGGCCACGGCTTGTATTGTTGGGTTAGAGATTGTCACAGGCGGTCGCGATCCACGACCTTCGCCCATCATCTCACTCTCAAAATCACCCATGCGCAGCAGCCCCTGCTTTGGCTGCCACTTGAGCAGCTCACCTTCTATCACCAGGTCATCTTCTATGCGGGTAGCTACCAAATTCCCCCGAAGAAAAAGCGTGTTCCCGTTCTGTTCTACTTCGCCCTCATCAGCGACAACGGTGTAGATCTTCTCACCTTCCTCATAGAATTCACCTCTTAGCCCCAGCAGATCTGCCCGCTGCGTCTCTGGAACATAAGTCACCGAGTCAGCTTCTAATCGCCATAGCAAACTACCGTCTACGTCCGGCTGCTCTAGCGTCACTGCCTGCAAGCTCAGCTCTGCTTCGATAGCCTCATCAGCTCCAAACTCAGTCAGGTCACCTCTAGAAGACACGCAGGTGCGCAGCCCAAAAAGCACAACAACGCCTATGGCGATAACCACCGTTCCCCGATACCAGAGATTTTTCAAAGCTACTTACAGAGCTATTAATTACAAGCTAGTACATCATTCTTGACAGCTGAGATAGCAATCAAGGCTGGGGCAACTCAGCCTCATCGAGTACAGACAGGCTAGAAAGTGGACGGTAGGTGTAGTTGCTACTACTGCTGCCCCGAGACGCTTTGCAAATATCGTCCTTGATGCTATCTAGATCGATGTAGCGATCAGAGACATTAATCAAGCTATCACTTGTCATTGCTCTGAGGCTAACGACTTCTACTCTTACACCTTTGTAGCTAGCCGCATCTACAGCATAGGCCAGATCGCCATCACCGCTGACCAAAACCGCTGTATCGTAACAGCCGACTAGCGCCATCATATCAACCGCGATTTCTACGTCTAAGTTCGCCTTCTTAGAGCCATCGGGCAGCTGAACTAGATCTTTGGCAATAACACGGTATCCATTACGGCGCATCCACAACAAAAAGCCCTGCTGCTTTTCGTTAGCGCGATCCACTCCCGTGTAGAAAAAAGAGCGAAACAGCCGGGAGCCTGCGGTCAATCGACCGAGCAACTTAGTGTAGTCGATTTCGATACCTAGCTGTAAAGCAGCATAAAACAAGTTAGAGCCATCAATGAAGATAGCAACGCGACCTCGGTTTTCTAAAACTTGCTCAGGTGTGAATACGGAATCATGGCCTAGAATTTGACGGTTATCTAACATATCTTCTCTGAAATGAAAGCAGTTATTTTGGATGGGAGGGATTGATAAACTATTGTCTTAAGACTGAGGCCGTCTGAACCTGGAGACAAGACCTTCTGCTTCTTTAGAGCGCTGTCACTTAGAGCGCTGTCACTTAGAAGAGTAGCTAGGTAGAAGAGCAACTAGTGGAAGGGTGATGATGGATGAACAGCGTCGGAAACCTCCCATTTTATAAGACTAATCTCTGGGCAGTTTTCCGCACAGACAGATGAGTAGGCAGGCGCAGTCAGATGAGTAAGCAGGCGTAGTGATGAAAAATCACTAAAGCCGACGGCAGGCGTACCAAAGGCAAATGCTAGGCAATTGCTTGTTAACTTTCATCTGTTCTTCTATCCGTTTGAAGGACCAAGAATAACTTCTGGCACTCGTCCTGTTAAAGACTATGTGGATAGTTTTTTTGGCGGCGTTCTCAAGGATTACCTGTGCTTGATTTCTTCTGTGTTTAGTTTCCCTTCAGAAACTGGCGTACGCAATAGATTCACTGCACGTTCTAGCTGCTGCTTCGAGAACAAAATTCTTCATATAACAAGCTGATGTCCCTAATCCGAAAGCTCTGTTTTGAGAACATCGTTCCTGTTATTGAACTTGTTGTCGAAAAGTAAACATTGAGGCAGAAGTTTAAGAGACTAATTTGTTGACAATTAGTTACATGATACAGGTAGTTTTTTGGCGTGCGGGGAAAAATAGCGGATTTTAATTTCTTCTCAAGAAATGAACAAAAAAATGAATGCCAAAGGAACGAAATTTAGAACGCTCACGGCTGTGAAGATAAGATCAGCTCAGCATCTGTTACAGCAACAAGCTGCGATCGCCAGAATTAAAGCTAACTAGGCTGCTAGACTGATGAGTGGCGTTGATCATACATTTTCTGCTTCGGCTTCGGACGAAGCTCTGTATAGGTGAGTGCTTTGAATTTATATGGCAGGCTTGTTCATATTTTGTTACAAGTAGAAGTGAAATTTTTGTGCAGGTACTCACCTTAAGCATGTTAGGCGGTCTGCTAGGCTCTCAATCTACATCCAAGGACTTTGGCGAGAACATGCTAAGTTCTGTGGCTCGTCAAGCTATCCAGCAGCTATTTACCCGTAGTGAGTCTGTGGATGTTTCTATCCGATGTGCCCCGGCAAGCAAGATTTTGCAGGGGATTGTTGACAGTTTTCAGATGAAGGGGCGAGGGCTGGTCATCAAGAAGATGTTTGAGGCTGAGGCAATGGAGTTCGAGACCGATGCCGTCTCGCTCGATATGTCTGGCCTGATTGGCGGCAAAATTCGGCTGAAGCAGGCTACTCATGCGATCGCAACCGTCACCATGACCGAGGCTGGCATCAACAAAGCCTTCACCGCCGATCTTGTAGAGAAACATCTGAAGGACGTTACTACAGAAGAAGCCACTAGCCTGTCCGGTGGTGACCCGGTCTCTTTTCGAGACGTGCAGATGGTGCTGCTGCCGAATCAGCGGGTCAAAATTACAGCCAAAACAGACCTGCCGAACCGTGAAGATCTGCCGATCTGCCTATCGGCGAAGGTAGCCGTAGAGCGTCGTAGGCGCGTCGTTTTTACCGATATAGAATTCGAGCCAGAGGACGTGCCAGAGGAAATTCAGTGGCTGTCAGAAGCGATGATTCCTGGATTTATTGGCGTCTTGAATCAGATGGTGGACCTAGAGCGTTTCGACCTAGACGGAGTGTCTTTGCGGGTCAATCAGCTAGATGTAAAAGGCAAGCAGCTCTTGTTTAACGGCTACGCCGAGATTGAGCACTTCCCCGGTATGTAGTTTGATGAGGATGCTCTCGGCTTGGTAGATTCGGGCTGGGCATCTGTTTCGAATGGGGGATAGGCATCGTGGAGCTGTTGAACGTTTTCCGAGCAGGTGGGGTAGTGATGTGGCCCCTACTGGGATTTTCGGTACTAGCAACAACGCTGATTCTAGAGCGAGGGCTGTTTTGGATACAGATTTATCAGCAGCAAGATCGCCTAATCGAACAAGTGATCAAGCTCTACAGCACCCAGCCACAAGAAGCGATCACCTATCTAAAAAAGCAGTCACAGTTCCCTATTGCCAGAATCTTCCTAGCCGCGTTGACTTTAGACCAAGGTAGTCCAGACGATTTTCGGCTAGCACTCGAAAGCGCTGCTCAAAGTGAGATGCCGCTGCTAAAGCGGTTTAGTACCGTTTTTGACACGATTATCGGAGTCGCACCGCTGTTGGGATTGCTGGGCACTATCCTGGGTCTGATGAGCGCATTTTCATCTCTGCGTATCGGCGATGCAGGCACGGATTCAACAACTGAGGTAACGGCGGGAATCGGAACGGCGCTGATTTCTACGGCGACTGGTCTGGTAGTGGCGATCGCAACGCTTCTATTTGCCAACTTGTTTCTAGGACTCTACAAACGTCAGCGTGCCGCAATCGAAGCCTATAGCGGCAGACTAGAACTTATCTATCGACAGTATTACCGACAGTATCTAGCTCGCCAGCGCGAGACTCGGTAGTTTCCCTTCAAAATAAGCAGGTTTTAACCAATACCGATAGGTGTGCCACGTCATCCAGCTGAGCGCTAGTATAGGGGATAATATTTCTTATTATTGATTCTTAGTGAGTTGCCCTATGCGTCGTTCTTGGTTGGTTTGGGCCGCTAGCACTGTTGCCTTTCTATTGACAGTTTTAATCATCATAGCGACCGGGCCAAGCAGCAATACGCCCACAGTCAGCGGTCAATCTCATCAGCAACCTATGGTTGCTGCTAGGGCCGAAAATGCGCCAATCGACAGGCCAATTAGAACTTCGCCTACAGTTAGTGACATCACCACTCAACCGATTATAGACATGCCGGAACCAGCAGCTACGGGAGACGGCGCGTCTAGGGAGGTTGCACCTAGTCCTAATGCATCAGCTACCAATCAATCAGCCACCAGCTCAGCCGCTGGCAAATCTACTGCTAACAAATCAGCGACAGGCTACCAGCCCAAAGAAGTTCTACAGTTAGCCGATCCTAGTAACTACGGAGAGCGCTTTGCGCTTGATGCGAACGGGAATCCATTGAACAATGACTTTATCGTTGTGTTGCACGAGACTGTCGGCTCTGCATCTAGTGCGCTTAATCTCTTCGCAAGGCACCATCCCCACGATGAAGACCAAGTCAGCTATCACACGCTAGTGGGCTTAGACGGTACGGTGTATTACGTCGTGCCTCCAGAGCAGAGAGCATTTGGAGCAGGCGATTCTACTTTTCAAACAGCGGCTGGGGAAGAGACTGTTACGACAAATCCTGAATTTCCTAGCTCTGTAAATAATTTTGCCTATCATATCTCTCTAGAGACCCCACCGGATGGACAAAACAACCGTCGGAGTCAACACAGCGGCTATACCGAAGCGCAGTATCAGTCCTTAGCATGGTTGCTAGCTAGGACAACTGTACCGGACTATCGAATCACTACTCACAAGGAAGTTGATCGGTCGGGGTCACGCAGCGATCCGAGATCCTATGAGCCTGAGCGGCTATTTAGCCTGTTGCATCAGTACTCTAGTCGGGAGGCGTATAGTTACTAGTGGTAGAGAGAGTAGGGAATGGGATTTGGGGGATGAGGAATAGGGAGTTGGGATTAGCTGGTGGGGATTTAGTTAGGGATAAAGGGTTGTAGCTGGCGTTTGAGAGTTCTTTTTAGCTGTTGGACTGCTGATAGATTCGGGGCTAGGTCAGTAGATTGAGCAGCGATTGAGCGCTCTAGACCTTTGGGGTCGTTTAGATAGCGATAGTGGGTCCACAGGTCGCGGTAGGGTCCGCCTGCTTTCATGGGGGTGCCAGCCCAGTGAAGATAGCGTAAGGGGCGATCGCCATCAAATAAAAGATGGCCACGCCGTTCGAAATGAGGAGATCCACCCCAGCTGCCGGGTTCATTGGGATTTGCTTTGGCAATATTGAGCCGTCTATGGATCGTCTTTAGCACTAGATAGTTCATAATCGGCTGATCGGTCGTCCCACTGGAGAAATCAAAATACTCTCGGTGGGCCGCGCATTCTCGCAAGACTTCGTATAGGGTTTCTAGGCTCAAGGCGCTTTTGCGCGACCCCCATAGACCGCTGTTAAAGACGTCTTCTAGCGCCTTTGGGCTCAACACATTTTGAGTAGGCACTATGTTTGAAAAGACATCATTGAGTCCGCGTTTGTAGTGGTAGTCGCACCAGATGAAATCTGCCTGGTCTAAATAGGCCAACGTATCGGCAACAGGTGAAAAGAAGAGAATGTCTGTATCTATGTACAAGAATTCATCTAGAGGACCGAACCAGGCAGCGAGCTTACGCATTTTGTTAGGAAGCGCTAGGAAGTCACGCGGGAAGATTTCGCTGATTTGCTGGGTGAGCGATTCGATTAGCGCAAGGTCGGGGAATCGCTGCACGTCGTACATGTCGGCGAGCTGCTGGATGACTCTCGACGAGTCTGAACTAAAAGGAATGAGAAAGACGGGAATGTCTGGATCTTGAAGACGTAGGCTGCTGAGTAGGGCGATCGCATTATCGGCAACTTTGTCACTAGCAACTATGTATACGCCGCGCATGGCTTTTCCTGGTTGAGTGGTTGTGGCATCGGATTGGGATTGAGCAGTACCAAGGCTCATTGCTTTTTTAAGTCTCTTACTTTTTCTAAGTCTTCAATATTTCTAAGCAGTGAGACCGTTTTTTCGTAGGCGAACGTTGTCAGCTCATCTCGCTCTGAGACATCTTGAATAATGTCGTCTGTTAGCAAGTTCAAAGCGCCGATGATACCGTTAAGCCCGGAGCGCATGTCGTAGGAAGCCATCGCAATCTTTTGATCGAGTATGGATAGGTTTTGGCCGTCCTTGTCTCCTTTCATCTGCTTGGAAAACTGGATGGCGCAGAGCTGAGCGTAGTAGCCACCTTTTTGAAGCAGCTCGGTGTGGGTGCCTGTTTCGACGACTTTGCCTTGATCTAGGACCGCAATTTGGTCGGCATTTTGAACTGTGGAAAGGCGATGCGCGATTACTAGGGTGGTGCGATCGCGGCTCAGTTCATCGATTGCTTTTTGGACCAGACGTTCCGAAAGGGTGTCGAGTGCGCTGGTGGCTTCGTCTAGGATCAAGATATCGGGGTCCTGTAGCAGGGCACGGGCGATCGCCAACCTTTGTCGCTGACCACCGGAGAGGAGGACGCCGCGATCGCCAATTAAAGTCTCTAACTGCTGCGGCAGTTCCATTACAAAGTCGTGGGCATTCGCCCGGCGCAGTGCGTCTTCTACAAGTAAATCGGTAGCGTCTGGTCGCCCGTAGGCCAGGTTTTCACGCACCGAGGCGTTGAACAAAAACGTATCTTGGCTGACAATTCCCAGTCGTTTGCGAAAGCTATAGATATCTATCTCTTTTAGATCGATGCCATCGATTAGAATCTGACCGTGGTCAGGATCGTAGAAGCGCGGTAGCAGATCGGCTAGCGTCGACTTACCGGCTCCAGATGCGCCAACTAGCGCCAATGTGGTTCCTTTCTTTAGGAGCAAATCAATTTCTTTCAGCACAGGCTGATCGCTACCTGGATAGCTGAAGATCAGATCTTTGAAGTGAATGCTGGTCTGTAGAGATGAGTATTGGCGGTGGCCGCTAGCCATGAAGGGTTTGTCGTCACGACGCAGAAAGTCGCTGACAACCTCGACGCTGGGACTGGCATTGGCGAACTGGCTACGAGCGGCGTTGAGCTGGCCGATGGAGGGCAGCATTCTAAACAGAACGAGTAGATAGGTGAGCAAGATGGAGGAGAATGTCTCGATACGATCACTCATAAACGTCCGGCCAACGATGGCTACCCCAATTAGCGCCAGGATGCTACTGACTTCGTTAATGGGGCCAATACCCGCAAACAGCAGCTGCGCACGATATTCTGATATTTCTCTAGCCGAAATTAGCTGACTAATTGCCTGGTACTCTGTATCTTCGTTTGCCGTCGCCTTCACCAGCCGAATGCCTGAGAGAATTTCTACAATCCGAGAAGAATACTGACGAGAGAGCTGTGAAAGCTGCGCTCCAAAGACTTTTGACTGGCGCACAATTGACTGGTTGATTAGCGCCACTAACCCAAGCGCTAAGACTGAGATGATGGTGAGCTGCCAGGAAGTCCAGAGTAGGATACCGACGAAAACTAGGATGGTGATAGATGCGATCGCCAGCCTAGCTAGCGTCCGAATCGCGATTGTAGTCCGACTCACCTCTATATTGAGATGATTGATCAGATCGCCGACTTTTGTTTTTGTGTAGTAGGCCAGATCTACGTCTAGCAGTAGCCGCAGTCCATCTAGCCGCAGCTTAGCCGCTAGCTTGCGATTAAGGCTATTAGACGCCAGCGAGCCAGCGTAGTTTGACGCGTTCTTCAGAATGATTAAAGAGACAACACTCAGGCCCAGCGCTAGCAGCCGATAGCGCTCCGGCACTCCATCAAACAACCGAATCATGCGCTGTAAGATGTCTGGAAGCTGATCGGCTAGTTCGCCTGACTGGCTCAGCAACTCCAACAAAATCGGTACGATCAGCACCGTTCCAATCCCATTGAACAGGGCACCCGAGAACCCCAGCAGAATAGTCAGCACTACTAGCACAGGGTATTGGAGTAGAGACTTGATCAGAAGCTGTCTAGAGTGCATGAAGCCTTAGTTTTGAGAAGGGAGTTTTGCGAAAGGAGTTTTGCGAAGGAGAGTAAGGTGCAAAAGGCAGTAGTAAAGTCCCCATGACTAGTATTCAGACGTGTTCAGACAGGACAGTTTGCAGCCGTTTGGACATAGCAGCAAGGCTATAGTTCTCCACACATCTTTCCCGTGCATTCAACCCTTTTTGATGGGCAAGGTCTAAATCTTGAAAGATTAATGAAAGTTGTTTGGCAATCTGCTCTGGAGATTCGGGCTCTACCAAATAGGCACAGCCATCTAATATTTCTGGAATATCGCCTACGGTCGTCGATAGAATTGGCTTTGCCATCGCCATCGCATCTGTCAGCTTCAGCGGAAACTGGGCTTTGGCAGTCTGATAATCTCGCTGCGGCACGACGACAGCATGAGCCGCAGAAACCACCTCGGCCATTTCGTCCATCTGGAATCGAGGTAGCTTAACTAGCCACTTCCCCCAGCGGCCAAGTAAATCGTCTTCATAGCTATCGGGTCTGCGTCCACCGACAATCACCAGACGTAAATCAGGCTGATCTAGCTGATCCAAAGCCATTAGCACATCTTCTAGCCCTTTGTGAGGCCGGGCAGTCCCCGGAAACATCAAAACGCGATAGTCCGCTAAGCAATACTTTTGGCGACTGAGGTTCGGATCGAAATGCTGAGGATCAAATAGCCGAGTGTCTTTGCTGTTGGGTAGATAGTGTCCACCGAAGCGCTGCTGTAGGAACCGGGTGCTGACGGTGATGGCATTGGCCTGAGTCACTAGATTCTCCATCCACTCTAGATAAAGCGGATGTTCTGGATCTTGAAGTGCGCCATTAGGTTTGAGGATATCGCGGGCGAGCTGTTTAGGTGTGGGGCGGTAATGTTTGCTGTGCCAGCTCATCTCCCAGTCGTCAATATCTAGAATGATAGGCTTTTGGGTGGCCAGCTTGCGGATTAAGGCGGTGCCAAAGCTGGTAGGTCTAGGTTTGATGGCGTAGATAATATCGCCCGTGACGTGGCTGAGGAGAACTTGAAGATCGGCTGCATAGCGGAAGGATCGATGCGATCGCACTGCCTTCACTTTCAAATTCGCAGGTGGCACTGGATATAGCTCTTCTGAGAACTGAGCACCCACTACCGTCACATCGCAGCCCAACTGCTGCAGCGCATTGGCGACCAGATAGACCCGAGTAGTGCCGCCACCTGAGAGATCAGGCGCAACGACCGACACTGTCAATGCTCGTAAGGGCTTAGCCGTAGCCATGTTTCCTCTACTGATAGCCGTAAGCTGGATTCAATTCTGTTCTAATTGCTTCATCCATCTTCGTGACTAGCTTCGCTGGTAGCTCCAATCGATAGCCTCCCACCCTGCCTTTACGGACTTTGAAGGAATCCGGGTTATTCACGTCTCTACCTGCCATCACACCAATCCCGACTTCCTTGCCGCCTTTAAGCTCCATCTTTCGCATGTTCTGAAAAGAGGCATGGGTGATCGCCTGCTCCATCTCATCAGACGTAATCGACAAATCCAAAAACTCAAAAACCCGACGAATCTCCTTTGGCGTGTCGGACTTCATGTCTTCATAGCGAACCACTAGCAGCTCTACTGCCTTCTGATGTGTCTGCCAGTCGTTATAAAATTGAATGTAGTCAGTTAGCTCTGTGCTCTCTGCGATGTAGTCTTCTAGCGTCTCAAAGCTCAGCTCTTGTTTGTGCTGATGATAGCGAGAGACTAGTGCGTCTCTAGGGTCTCTTACCAACAGAATGACTTTCTGCCCTACGTAGCCATGGCCGAACTGGTCGTATTTTTCATGCATCGGCTTGATCGCAGGTAGATACGGATTGGCTTCTGAAAGTCTGAACAGATCGTGAATGTTGATTGCTTCGGGCAAATGGTAGTGGAGTGCGATCGCCCGCCCCAAAATCACCCTCAGCCAAGTACGGCCACAGTTTGTCAGCGAAATCAGCAAATAGTCGGCGCTTTGCCGCTCACGCAGATGCTTTTGGGCTGCGGATTCAAACTGCGGGCGCAGCTTTTGTCTGGCCCGGTCAAACAGCCGATAGGTCGGTGGATGAACCGAAAATAATGCTTTTTGCAGCATGGGCAAGCAGACTCTAGCGAGGTGGCAACTCCAAGCTCAGATTGCCCAATACGCCTTTACGAAATTCGGTCAGTAGCTTTCTAGCCGCTCGCTCTTGGCTACTTTGAAACTGGTGCTCGGCTAGCTCGAATAGATAAGTTTCGCCTGTGCAGTTATTCGGGTCGAGTTCGTAGCGCGACTGCAGCGCCTGCGTCCGAACGGGAAACTTGGCAGTACCTGCCTCAATCTCGCTCTGGTCTAATTCTTTGAGCAGTTCGACAAACGCAGCGGCGACCCTTTGCGTATCGTAGGCGGCTTCGCCAATATCGTCGCAGATAGCAAGCTTGAGCGCAGCTTTTTGGTCGGTGAGCTGCGCTGGGATGATGCCAGGGGCGTCAAGTAGTTCGATCTCGTCGGAGATTCTGACCCAGCGGAGCTGACGGGTGACGCCTGCTTTGCGAGCGCTTTCGACGATTTTGCGCTTTAGCAGTCGGTTAATCAGGGCGGATTTGCCGACGTTGGGGAAGCCGATGACGACGGCTCGAACTGGGCGCGATCGCATTCCCCGATCTTTTCGCCGCTGATTCATTGCTGCCCCCGCCTGCTGAGCAGCTCTAGCAATTTGCCCGACGCCCTTACCCTGATTGGCGTTGGTGTAGTAGGCGGTTTGACCGTTGGATTTGAACCAGGCTTGCCAGCGATCGCGCATCTCCGGCGAAATCATATCCACTCGGTTTACTACCAGCACTCGCTTTTTATCCCCAATCCATTTATTCAAATCTGGATGTAGCGTTGCCAGCGGAATTCGCGCATCGCGCACCTCTAGCACCACATCAACTCGCTTGATTTGTTCTTGAAGCGCCTTTTCCGCCTTTGCAATATGTCCGGGATACCACTGAATCGCAGGAGTCGCCATAGCTTACGGCACAACCAGTACGGGACAAGGCGCTAGATTAATCACCCGGTTGCTCACGCTTTCCTCGCAGCCATCCTCAATCAACCCAGTTCCCCGACAGCCCATCACAATTAGGTCCGCAGAAATCTCGTCAGCTACATCACAAATAATAAATGCCGGATTGCCCTCGCGCTCAACTGTTTCAGTCGTGAACCCGCGCTGTTCAAAAACAGACTTACTCTTAGAGAGCAAAGTGGCTACCGCTTCGGTGGACGTCTGCTCAGGATGAGTCGGATCGCTGTGTTCCTTCGTTTCGACCACAGAGAGTACCACCACCTTAGAGCCGCATAGCTGAGCCATATCAATTGCGGTCTGCAAAACTTTCTTGGCGCTAGGGCTAGAGTCGATTGAAAGTAAGAGCGTTTTGTACATTTAGTTCGAGCTGGGGTGAGTTCGAGCTGGAGTTCGAGAGTTTCTTTAGGTTGGTTTCAAAAAGAGATCACACACTTCTGTAAACTAATAGACACATAGGCAATTTTACGCATTTATTACCGCCTTACGCATCTGCCAGAAGCGAACCTAATCCACCAAAAGCGAGCTCTATCAACAGTAGACAAGCTTTGCCCCGCTTTTTGCGTCGATGCACACAAACGTTACATATTTAGGAGAGTATTTTCCGTGGCCAAGAAAGCGCTAGCTGATTTATCTGCATCTGACGTCTCTGGAAAGCGAGTGCTAGTACGCGCCGACTTCAACGTTCCGCTAGACGATGCGGGCAACATTACCGACGACACTCGGATCCGAGCCGCCCTGCCGACTATTCAAGACCTCGTTTCCAAAGGTGCAAAAGTCGTCCTCGCTAGCCACTTCGGTCGTCCAAAAGGCAAAGTCGTCGAAAGTATGCGCCTGACACCTGTTGCCAAACGTCTTTCTGAAAAGCTCGGTCAAGATGTGATCAAATGTGACGACTGCATTGGTGATGAGGTTACCTCTAAGATTTCAGGCATGGAAAACGGTCAGGTGGCACTACTGGAGAACGTTCGTTTCTACAATGGCGAAACCGATAACGATCCTGAATTTGCTAAGCAGCTAGCCGCTAACGCCGATTTGTATGTAAACGATGCATTTGGGACGGCTCACCGAGCCCATGCCTCTACAGCGGGCGTAACTGAGTACCTTAGCCCAGCGGTAGCTGGTTCTTTAATCGAAAAAGAGCTGAAGTTCTTGCAAGAGACTGTCGATAACCCTCAGCGTCCTCTGGCTGCGATCGTCGGTGGCTCCAAGGTGTCTTCCAAAATTGGCGTGATTGAAACCCTACTCGATAAGGTCGACAAGATCTTCATCGGCGGCGGTATGATTTTCACCTTCTATAAGGCTCGCGGCATGAGCGTCGGCAGTTCCTTAGTAGAAGAAGACAAGCTGGATTTGGCGAAAAAGCTAGAAGCAAAAGCGAAGGAAAAAGGCGTAGAGTTCTTGCTACCGACCGATGTCGTACTCGCCGATAAGTTCGCAGCAGATGCCAACACTCAGACTGTTGGTGCCGACAGTATTCCTGATGGCTGGATGGGTTTGGACATTGGCCCTGATTCTATCAAGACCTTCCAAGATGCTTTGGCCGACTGCAAGAGCGTGATCTGGAACGGACCAATGGGCGTGTTTGAGATGGAAGCTTTTGCGAAAGGGACCACAGGCATCGCGACTACGCTAGCTGGCCTGACTGACAAGGGTTGTATTACTATCATCGGTGGTGGTGATTCTGTCGCTGCTGTCGAGCAAGCGGGTCTTGCTGACAAGATGAGTCATATCTCAACTGGCGGTGGCGCTAGTCTGGAGCTGCTAGAAGGCAAAACCCTTCCCGGGATTGCGGCGCTAGATGATGCATAAGCAAGCTGCTCAGTGCCGAGGGAAGAGATAGATATCGGCGATCGAGACAAATAGCTATCGAGACAAATAGCTATCTATAGCTTTTGAAGAGTTGCTTAGGACATCCTTGTCGGCTGAAACCGTTACAGAGCAACAGGCAACTCTTCTCGCAAAGTAAGAATGCATCCTTACTTTGCCATACAACGAAAGAGCTGTTGTACGTTTCTGTACAGCAGCTCTTTCTCTTTAGAAATTCTTGCGAATTATTGTTGTTTCTACTGATTTCGTTGTATTTCAAAAGACTGCTGAAATGACATAGGCATGCGTTCTTCCGCTCCTAAAAAACGGCGCAAAGTCAAGTATTTTAGGCGACTTTCAAGAATGCACCCAACCAAAACGTAACAAGTGTTTTCACTTAAAGAGGCGATAGTCTTTCCTTAATCTCTGAATGAGAGTCTCCCATCGTAAAGGCTTCAAAAGCTGTAGATCTACCTTGGGAGTTCTGTAAACAATGACAAATCTTTTAGAAGGCTTCGCTTCTCTGCCTGCTGATACGTTTGCCGAAGGTCCGCCGACCGGAGAAGGCATTGACGCCAACGGTCGCACAGGCCCTTTTGAAGGCCCACCCGTGCAAGGCTTCAGCGGCGTACAGTTTGCACCTGGTGGCGATGGCTCTGCCTACTGGTTCCTTTCGGACAACGGTTTTGGATCCAAAGCAAACAGCGCCGACTACCTGCTGAGAATCTATCAGGTAGATCCAGATTTCGTCGGTTCCGAAGATGGCGATGGCAGCGTAGACGTTCAGGGCTTCGTGCAGCTAAGCGACCCGGATGGCTTAATTCCTTTCGATATTGAGCAGGGAGATACGGCTGAGCGCAATCTGACGGGTTCTGACTTTGATATTGAATCTTTTGTGATTGATGCAAATGGCGAGATTTGGATCGGCGAAGAGTTCGGTCCTTTCATCCTGCACTTCGACGCCGAAGGCAAGCTGCTAGAAGCACCGATCGCCACACCAAATATCACCAGCTTCAACACGCTCAACGGTCAGGCACCGATTGTCATCGGTCACCGAGGCGCGAGCGGCGAACTACCAGAGCACACGCTAGAAGCCTATCAGCTCGCGATGGAGCAAGGCGCCGACTTCGTTGAGCCTGACCTAGTCATCACTAGTGACGGGGTGCTAATCGCTCGCCATGAGCCAATGCTCGATGGTACGACGAATGTAGCGGAGGTCTTTGGCGAGGACCGCATGTCTACCAAAAATCTAGACGGCGTCGAAGTCACTGCCTATTTTGCAGAAGACTTTACCCTCGAAGAGATTAAGCAACTGCGAGCGGTTCAATCTCGCGATTTTCGCGATCCTTCCTTCGATGGGCAGTTCGAGATTCCTACTTTTCAGGAAGTGATTGAGCTGGTACAGCAGTTTGAAACCGATACAGGCAAGCAGGTCGGTATCTACCCTGAAACCAAGCATCCCACTTTCTTTGACTTGCAAGACCTCTCGCTCGAAGAGCCTTTAATCGAAACCTTACAAGGGACTGGGTTTACCGATCCGAATCGTATCTTTATTCAGTCCTTTGAGTTTCAAAATCTGATCGAACTTCAGACCATGCTCGATGCAGAAGGATTGGGCGATCTGCCTTTGGTCCAGCTCTATGGCAATACGCTGCCAGATGCCCCTGTAGACAGTGGCTTCTCTGCACCATTCGATATTCGCTACAACGTGGCCGAGGGGAACGACCTTGCGGCTATCTACGGTCAAGACTTCCTCGATGCGGTCGAGAATGAGCTATCTGCGAGCACTGTTTATAGCGATTTAGATGATGCTGGTCTTCTCCAGGTGATTAGTGATAAGTACGCGGAAGGTGCGGGACCTTGGAAAAACAACTTCGTCTTGCGTGAGGCAATAGATACCCCTGTCGACGGTAACGGTGATGGCGTTGCGGAAATCACGACTCAGCTCACAGGTGAGATCGGCTCTTTTGTAGACGACGCACATGACGCAGGATTGCAGGTTCACCCTTACACGCTGCGTGACGAAGAGCGTTTCTTGACGCTGAATGCAGACGGCACACCCCAAACACCTGAGCAAGAGTTCGTGCAGCTTACTCAGGTTGGCGTAGACGGCTTCTTTACCGATTTCCCCGAGACAGGCGCTGCCGTCGTAGCTCAGCTAAACGCAGATCTCGTCTACTCTCCCGATAGTCCTGATGTGCTAGCAGGGGATGATGTAGAGGCGAATCTACCTCGCTCTCGTGGCTACGAGGGTATGGCCTTTAGCCCCGATCGAATGACGCTATACCCCATGCTCGAAGGTACGGTGCTAGGTGATCCGGATGCCGCTTTGCGCATCTACGAGTTCGATGTGGCTAGCAGCGCTTTTGAAGGGCTGGTCGGACTGTATCAGATGGACGCGCCAAATCACGCTATCGGCGACTTTACACCCATCAATGCCGATGAGTTCCTAGTGATTGAGCGAGATGGTGGTCAAGGTGATGCGGCTGAGTTCAAGCAGATTTTCAAGGTTGATCTGTCTGCGGTGAATGAAGATGGCTTTGTTCAAAAAGAGTTGGTTGTCGATCTATTGAACATTGACGATCCGAATGACCTAAACGGTGATGGCGAAACTACTTTTGACTTCCCGTTTGTCACGATTGAGGACGTACTGGTTCTCGATGAAGACACTATCTTGGTAGCGAATGACAACAACTACCCGTTCTCAATCGGACGCGACTCGAACGGTGAAATCATCGATAACAATGAGATCATTCAAATCGAACTAGAGCAGTCTCTAGATCTTGACCCTCGCCTAGGCGTTGCTGGACTTGATAGCTTTGTCGCGACAGGTCTGACTGTCGTCGGGACTGACGCAGATGACACGCTAGCTGGAAAAAGGCTCGGGGACAAGATTACTGGCGGTCTAGGCGCTGACTCAATCACGGGTGGCGTCGGCGACGATCTGCTCATTGGTGATCTAAGCGAGTCAGATATGTCTGCTGACGGCGGTGATGACACTATCTTTGCAGGTGGCGGTGGCGATCGCGTAGTCGGTAACAGCGGTGATGACATGCTCTACGGCAATGCAGGTATGGATCAGGTTGCCGGTGGGAATGGCGATGATCTGCTCTATGGCGGCTTGGGCGATGACCTGCTAGAAGGCGGCATCGGCAACGACGAGCTATACGGCGAAGCGGGTCGAGATACGCTGATTGGTGGCGATGGCGATGATACGCTAGTCGGTGGCAAAAGTAGAGATACTTTGTTCGGCGGTGTGGGTAGCGATGTCTTCATCTTACAGACTGGTTCAGCGAAGGATCTGGTGATGGATTTTGTTGCTGGTGAAGACACGATTGGTCTCTCGGGCGGAATCACGTTCGGTCAGCTATCTATCACAGCTATGGAAAGTGATGTGCTGATCTCAGCTGGAAATGACGATCTAGCAATGGTGATGAATGCCGACACTAGCAGCTTCACAGAGTCTACTTTCGTGACTGTGTAGATTGAGCTATGTAGAGCTACAGCCTCTGCCGAGTTGCTTGGGACAGTTTTGTCAGCTGCAACCGTCATATCACAATAGGTAACTCGACTAGCAAACGTCCTAATGCATTAGTACGTGTTTAGCGTCCCTATACGGTTAGCAGTAAACCCGTTATGAAAAAGAGAGCTTAAGGTAGAAGTCTACCGATTCATAGTCCTCGTTCATTGAGAAACGCGTCACTCTCTACCAATCAGTATCGCCCGGAAGC
>JBCCOH010000077.1:0-26195 GCA_039111275.1 Cyanobacteria bacterium P01_D01_bin.1
CCGGGCGCTGATTCACCGCCCTGAGATTCTCTTACTAGACGAGCCGTTCGGGGCGCTAGACGCCTTCACCCGAGAAGAAATGTGGGAACTGATGCAAACGCTGTGGAAGCAGTCGCAGTGTACCAGCGTGTTAGTCACCCACGACCTGCGAGAGGCTATTTTTCTTGCCGATACGGTGTACGTGTTGGGACCGCGCCCTAGTCGCATCGTCTACACGCTCAACGTGAATCTACCGCGTCCGCGCACGCTCGACATGGCATTCACACCCAAGTTTCAACAAATGTATACCGAACTGCGACAGCATATTTATCATCAGCCGGTAACCTGAGCGGGTTCTCTTGTTTTGCAGATTTAATCCTGCAGACTTTAAACGCCGCCCGCCCTCTAAAGAAGATTTCAAACAAGATAAGGACTGACTTATGGTTGTAACCAATGGAGTCTCGTCAGCTCAGGCAAAGCCGATAGAGCGCCTGCTGGCCTCTAAAAAAGCGCTCTACGCGCTGCCGGTTCTCACCGGACTGCTATTGTTCTTGCTGTGGGAACTCGCGGTTCGACTTTTGGGCATTGAAGAGTACCTTTTACCTGCACCGAGCGCGATCGCAGCCGAAATTCCCCAATGGGGCGGCGTTGTGCTCAAAAATGCCTGGACAACTCTATTTACAACCCTGTCTGGCTTTGTCCTAGCGCTAGTCGTAGGAGTCGCCCTGGGGTTCACGATCGGCTACTCCAAGCTCGCCAGTCTCACCCTGTACCCACTGCTAATTGGCTTCAACACCATCCCCAAAGTCGCGCTAGTACCACTACTGTCCATTTGGTTCGGTATTGGCGCCATCCCCGCTATCGTCACCGCCTTTTTGCTGGCAGTCTTTCCCATCGCCGTCAACGTTGCCAGTGGCCTCACCACCGTCGCGTCCGAAATGCAAGACGTGCTGGTCGCCCTGGGCGCAAACCAGTTCGAGATCTTTCAAAAGGTCGGTTTGCCCCACACCTTGCCATACCTGTTTGCCTCTTTAAAGGTTGCCATCTCTCAAGCATTTATCGGTTCAGTTATTGCCGAAACGGTCGCTTCTAACGGCGGCATCGGCTACGTCATCCTGTCTGCAAGTTCAAATTTCAACATTCCCCTAGCTTTTCTGGCTCTGCTGAGCCTGGGAGTGATGGGCATACTGCTGTACAGCCTTTTTGTTGTCCTAGAAAAGCGATTTGTGCACTGGCTATAGCCAGCTGAAAAGAGAACTCATGACCCGCTGTTTACTGTCGAGGTTCATCCAGGGCGGGTACTTGTATTACCTCTCTAGCCGGTCATTCACTAACGAAAGTGTGTCTTTAAGTACACAACGGTAATCATTATCTTGTTAAGTTTGCTGAAATCTTTGCATAGAAAGCTGTATCAGTGACTTTACATCTGACCCACACAGAAAATCCATCGCGATATTCCTGCTATATCGACGATGCTTTCTACCGTGAGTTGACTGATGGTCTGCAAGACTGGGATCGAGAGAGCTTGCCAGTTGATGCGCCCGTTGATATGGAGGTGCGATCGCACTGCCAGGCTTTACTATTTCGCGAAGCCGGGTTACTAGACGACGGCAGATTTGACGACTGGCTAGAGCTGTTTTTCCCGGAATGCCTTTATTGGGTTCCCAGTGTTGTAAGAGGAGGTGATCCGCGAACAGAAGTCTCAATCGCGTTCGACGATCGCCGTCGCCTAGAAGATCGGATTTATTGGCTCCAGGGCGGGTTTGCCTACTCGCAGACACCCCGCTCTCGCACAAGTCGAACAATCTCCAACATCGAGGTCTTACAAGGCTCTACCACAGAGGCCGCTAACGTTCGATCTAACTTCGTCATTCACGAGTTCCGACAGGGAGAGATGCGATCCTTAGCTGGCTGGTACGGTCATAGACTTAAAAAACAGAACGACCGCTGGCAGATTCGGCAAAAGATGGTGAATTTAATTGACTGCGACCAAGGGCAGGATAATTTGACGTTTTTACTCTGAATAGAGCCTCTTAACGGGTAGGTATGAAATACGGAACCTGTCACAGCGCTGAGCCGTGGGATTGGGATTACCTGGTTCAGCAAGATCGAATACATCGGCTTGTCTACACAGATGCCCAGATCTTTCAAGCGGAGATGACTCGTATCTTCGGCGGCACCTGGGTTTACTTGGCCCACGAAAGTGAGATTCCCGAGCGGGATAATTTCAAGACCGGGCGGTTAGGGATGCGGCCCATTATCGTGGTCAGAGACCGCAAGGGCAAAATTCGCTGCTTGCTCAACCGCTGCACGCATCGTGGCGCAACTGTTTGCCGCCAGAAGAGCGGTTCGGCGAAAACCTTTGTTTGCCCTTATCACGGCTGGACTTTTTCGAACAATGGCAAACTAGCAGGCATTCCCTGGGAAGGTGCCTACTCAGACGAGTTTGAGCGGACCAACCACAGCTTGGGTCAGGTTCCGCGCGTCGAGAGCTATCGCGGCTTTATCTTTGGCACGCTCAACCTAGAAGCGCCAGATTTAGTCTCTCACTTGGGCCGAGCTAAAGCGCTGCTAGACGAGTGGATTGACCGCTACCCCAACGCTCAGATTACCGTCCGCAGCAGCGCTCACAAACAAATCTATAACGGCAACTGGAAGTTTATCTACGACAACGCCGCTGACGGATACCACGTCAACTTCTCGCATCGATCACTGCTGGAGGTCGCTAGACGCCTGGGAGAAGAGAAAGACATGCAGTATTTTGCCCGCAACCCAGACGATAGCGAGATGTACGTCCAGTATCTCGGTAACGGCCACGTCTTCTTAGATCAGCGGCCCAGCTATCCTGATAAACCAGGAGCCTATTGGCAAAACCAGCGGCCGCAGCCGGGTCGAGAGCCCTTCGAGGCGAGTATCTACGAGCGATGGCCAGATAAGGCTGACTATTTGCTCGATCTGGCCTCGGGGTCTCAAATGAACCTGACTATTTTTCCCAATCTGCTAATTGTTGGCAATCAGATCAACGTAATCGAACCGCTCTGTGTTGATCGCACTCAGCAGACGACCTATGCGACAACGATTGCGGGGCTCCCCGATGAAATTAATACACTGCGGATGCGGACTCAGGAAGACTTCCCAAACTTTGGCGTTCCTGATGACATGATGAATTTTGCTGAATGCCATCAGGGATTGACCATTCCAGAAATGGAGTGGGTGCTGATCAATCGTGGGTTTGGCATCCATCACCGTCAGCAGAAAGACCCTGACGGCATAATTACCGCACCTGTGACCGACGAAGTCCCCATCCGCAGCTACTACCAAGAATGGAAACGGCTGATGAGTTCAAACCTATCACTGAGCGCCAACGCGATTGATTAGTCCTTTATTTACAAGCAACAGAAAACTCCCATGGCTGGATTTATAGAGCGCTATAGTCTGTGGACTGACGAGCAAAAAGCATCGGCCGAACGAATTAAAGCGACGATTCAAGAGAAAAACCTCTTGTTGATTCGCACCGCCTGGGAAGATCAGCACGGCATTATGCGAAGCAAGTCTCTGCTGCCAGGGGCATTCTTTAGCGCGCTCGAAAACGGCATGCAAATCAGTACGGGGACGTATATATTCGACACGGCCAACGCACTGGTATACAACCCTTTCATTCCCGGCGGCAGCTTCGATATGCCAGCTATGACAGGTGCGCCCAACCTGGTGCTAGCACCCGATCCGACGACGTTCAAGGTCGTACCGTGGGCCGAACGAACAGCGTACATTCTCTGCGATCAGTACTTCAAAGACGGCACGCCCATGCCGTTATCGAGCCGCACAATTTTACGCAGAGCCCTATCGGTTCTACATCAGCAAGGGCTGGAGTACGTGGCAGGGTTAGAGGTAGAGTGGCACCTCAGCAAGCTAGAAAACCCCATGCTAGAGATCTCTCACATGGGCGCACCTGGTAGCCCCGCCGAGCCACCCCAGGTCAGCTCTGTCGAACACGGATACCAGTATCTACAAGAGTCTTTTCATCCAGAGGTTCAAGCGCTCTTACTGCAGATAGCAGAAAACCTCGTCGCGATGGAGCTACCCCTCAGAAGCATGGAGAACGAATGGTCGCCCGGACAGTATGAGTTTACCTTCGAGCCGATGTCGGGCACTGCTGCTGCTGATGCGATGTTGTTGTTTCGCGTTGCAGTCAAACAAATCTGTCGGCTAAATGGATATCACGCCAGCTTTATGTGTCGACCCAGCCTCAAGGGGTGCTACTCCAACGGTTGGCATTTACACCAATCGCTTACCGAGCGTGATACGGGCAAGAACGCCTTTGCGGCTGCCGAACCTGCTGCTCTCATGTCCGACTTGTGCAAACACTTTATCGGCGGCCTGTTGGCCCATGCAGGCGCGGCCTCTATCTTCGCAGTCCCTACCATCAATGGATACAAACGATTTGCGGCAAACTCGCTAGCGCCAGACCGGGCCAATTGGGGATATGACAATCGAGGCGCTATGATTCGACTTCAGGGTGGGTTTGGCGATCCAACCACTCATATCGAAAACCGGCTCGGCGAGCCAGCCGCTAATCCCTATCTCTACATGGCCTCTCAAATCATTGCTGGCTTGGACGGGATTGAACGACAGCTTGACCCCGGCGCACCTACAGAAGAACCCTACGCCGCTCAGACTCAAATGTTGCCTAAAAGTCTGATGGACGCAGCTGAGTTACTCAAACGAGACACGCTTTATAGAAACAGCATGGGCGACGTCTTCATTAACTTCATCTTGACTATGAAAGAGAGTGAAACGAAGCGGTTTCTAGAGTCTATGGGCGGTTGCCCGCCTCAAGACTATTTAGAGAAGGTGACTGATTGGGAACACCGAGAGTATTTTGCTTTATTTTGATGTTGAGAACTCCCTCAAAACTGAGCCCATTTTTTGTCACAACACAGCGTGTACCGGATGTATAGGCTAGGAGAAGGATGATGGATGAAGGGGGTTATGGGTCGGGGCGGTTGAGGTAGAGGAGAAGAGCGACGACTAGGGCGGGAGTGAGGATAAGAGCGATCGCAACTCGATTTAGCTCCGTACCTGTTAACGTAGCTACTGGCAGCAACGGTCCACCAAATTTGATTGCTGCGCTTAGCACAGCGGAAGAGATAATTACTTTGGTTAGAAAGCTCAAGGTATCGTTCATACGAGTCACCTAGGCTCGGCTAGCTTGATGGTCATGGCGCACCATTCGTCTTGATAGGTTGTGCCTGTCACCTGCCAGCCGTATGCACTTAGGTGCTCTTCTACCCAGGTGGCTTTGCTGGTCAAGATGCCACAGAGAATTCCCCAGGTCTGCTCGTTGGCTAGCTCGCTGAGGCGAGGAATGATTAGCCCGACGATAATCTCTGAAAGAATGTTGCAGACAATTCCATCTACCGGACCTGCAGCCATGTTTATGACTTCGCTGACGCTGCCAAGCTTGATTTGCAGCGCTTCTGGATCGATGTTGTTCAAGTTAGCATTGTCTCGGGATGCTTTGGTCGCTAGCGGATCGATATCGGTTGCATACACCTGCTTGGCACCGTAGAGGAGAGAGACAATCGATAGAATCCCTGAGCCGCAGCCAATATCGGCGACTACTGCGCCTGCTAGCTTTTGCGCCTCGGCTTGTTTTTCCAACGCTTTCAGACATAGCTGAGTGGTGGCATGGGCTCCGGTACCAAAAGCGCTGCCCGGATCGAGGGTTAGGACAGTGCGATTGGTATCGGGTGGCTGCATCCAAGCGGGGTTGATCAGCAGGCGATCGCCCACTTCCTCTGCCTGCCAGTGCTGTTTCCAACTGCTAGACCAGTCTTCTTCAGCAATCAGAGACCAGCTTACTACCGTGGTGGGCGCTAGCCCTATCTGCGTTTCGTCGTCGATTATGGTTTGACGGATGGCTTCGAGCGCGTCGGTGTCAAACTCGCTGGAGAGGAGGTAGGCGGTTACTGTAGTGCGATCGCCCTTTTTCTGACTGGCCGTCCCTTTGCTCTCAAGCTGTGCAAACTGCCAATAGACGCTATCCTCTAGCGCAACCGGGCAGTCGACAGCAACTTCCCACCATTGATTCACAGCTACAGCACCACCACATAAGCATCGCGAATTCCCTGCTCTTTCTTGATCTCTTCCAAGATGCCAGCAGGCAGCGGGTCGTCAATACTCAACACCATCACAGCATCGCCTCGGACAATCTTTCGCCCTACCTGCATACTGGCAATGTTGACATTAAAGCTACCGAGCAAAGAGCCAATCTTGCCGATGATTCCAGGCATGTCACGGTGCAGCGTGAACAGCATGTACTTCGTCGGTGGCACGTTGATCGGAAAGTCATCCATATCAATAATTCGCACTTCGCTACCACCTAGCAAAACGCCCGTAACCGAGTGCTCGCCCAAGGAGCCTTTAGCGGCTAGAGACAGAGAACCGGTGTAGTCTTCTACGGTTGTATCGCGAGTTTCTACTACTCGGATGCCACGCTCTTTGGCTTCGATTGAGGCGTTGACGTAGTTAACTCGCTCTTGTAGTGCGTTAGAGAGCAAGCCTTTAAGAGCTGCGATTACAATAGGCTTGGTGTCGTTTTGCGCCAGCTCACCTTGCAATTTGATGTTTAGCTCTTCGATGCGGCCACCTGCTAGCTGACCGACAAAGTTGCCTAGCGTTTCAGCCAGGTTTAGATAAGGCCGCAGCTTTTCGAGTACGTCGGGGCGCAAGCCAGGAATATTCACAGCGGAGCGGGCGGGCAGCTCTAGCAGAACATCGCGAATTTGCTCGGCGACATCGACAGCAACATTGACCTGTGCTTCTGCGGTTGAAGCGCCCAAATGAGGAGTTAGCACTAGAGATTTACCTACACTTTTCAGCGGGGAATCGCCTAGTGGTTCTTCGCTATAAACGTCGATCGCCGCGCCAGCAATTACGCCATCAGTCAAAGCTTTGGCCAGGGCGGCTTCGTCGATGATGCCGCCGCGAGCGCAGTTGACAATGCGAGCGGTGGGCTTCATCTTGGCTAGGGAGTCAGCATTGATGAGGTTGGCGGTTTCGGGCGTTTTGGGAATGTGTAGGGTGATGTAGTCGGACTCACTCAGCAGCAGGTCCATTTCGACTAGACGACAGCCTAGCTCTTCGGCGCGATCGCTAGAAATAAACGGATCAAACGCCAGCAGATTCATTCCCATTGCCCGAGCAACGGTCGCCACGTGCGAGCCAATTTTACCCAAACCCACCACGCCCAGAGTCTTCTTATAAACTTCTACGCCAGTAAACGCTTTGCGGTTCCATTCGCCTTCTTTCATCGACTTATTCGCCGCCGGAATGTAGCGCGACATCGACAGCATCATCGCCAGCGCATGCTCAGCAGCGGCAATGGTGTTACCTTCCGGTGAGTTGACAACGACAATGCCGCGACGGGTAGCCGCAGGCACATCTACATTGTCTACCCCGACACCCGCACGACCAATAATTTTCAGACTCTTACCAGCTTCTATGACGGCCTGAGTCACCTTGGTGCCAGAACGAATCATCAGCGCATCATAGTCAGGGATGATGGCGATTAGTTCATCTAGAGGCAGTTTTGTTTTGACATCAACAGTGGCAACCTGGGAGAGAATATCCAGTCCAGCCTGGTCGATGGGATCGGAGACGAGTACCTTGGGCATAGAAGTGGCGAGAAGATGTAATTAGAAGAGTTTGCGCTGCATACAGACGGTTATGTTACTGCAAAGTGGTGGCTTCTTCTTTAAGGTTGTGATTGTCTTTATTAATCGTGTTCTGACTGACAGTCAGCCGAATTATCAGCCAGATGAGGCAGCGTCGAGTGCGTTGAAAGCGTCAGTAATGACGACGTTGGACATCAGAAAACCTTCGGGATCGCTTAGCCGTATATGATCGCTTGATTTGAGGTCGATAGCATCTGTGTTGCATCGCGAATTAGAATCGAGAATCAGCCAGCCGTTTTGTAGATGCGGGGCGATCGCCTTCTCCAACTCCCGTAGTCCTCTCTCTCCATAAGTATCGTAAACACTCTCTAAACTTATCCCAGACGGCAGCCGCAGCCCCATCATGACGGTTTCAACTATCTGCTCTTCTAGGTCGATGAGAGCATCTTCGGTCTTGCCACCGTTTTGCGCAAAAGCTTCAACCCAATCTCGATAGCTTTTCTGGGTGCGAGGTCGATCGATGCGCTGGTGATTTAGATAGCTGGTGGCTCCCATACCAAAGCCATAGTTTTGCTCACAACGCCAGTAGGTGAGATTATGCTTGCTGGCGTATCCCGGTTTGGCGTAGTTGCAGATTTCATAGTGGTCATAGCCGCTAGCAGTTAGGACTTTGTAAGCGATACGGTACATTTCGGCGGTGTCGCTGTCGCTAGGCAGCGGCGTCTGTCCTGATACAAAGTAGCGACTAAAGGCGGTTTGAGGTTCGACAATCAGGTCGTAGATGGAAATGTGTTGGGGTTGGAGCGCGATCGCCTCTACAAGTGCTTCTTCCCAGTCCCGTAAGCTCTGATACGGCAGTCCAGCCATCAGATCCAAACTAAAATTCTCAATACCTGCCTGCCGTAGCAGATCGACCGCTCTAAAAATATCTTGCCGCTGGTGAAATCGGCCCGCAGCTGTTAATAGTTTGTCTGTAAAGGCTTGCACACCTAGACTTACTCGGTTTACCCCTGCTGCTCGGTAGCCTTGAACGTGGTCTAGATTGAAGGTTGCCGGGTCCATTTCTAGGGTGATTTCGGCGTTGGGGGCGAGGGTGAACTTTTGTGCGATCGCCCCCAAAATTATTTCTACCTGAGAGACAGAGAGCAGCGAAGGCGTTCCACCCCCAAAATACACCGTTCTTAGCGGTTCGCCACCAAGGACGGGCGTCGCGGCAATCTCCTTCAGCAGCGTTTCCACATATTGGGCCATCGTGCCGGAGGTATCTCCGCGCTTCTTGGTGCCCACCACCGTGATGGCAAAATCACAATAAAAGCAGCGCTGGCGACAAAAGGGAATATGGACGTATGCCGCCATACAGCGCTCTATAGCCAACTCTCTATACCTACAGAAGTTACAAAAAAAGTGAGAAGACAAAGCGAACGTTAGATCAGCCCTATAATAGCCGTAATTTCAACCACTCCAACGCTTTTAAGCGGGTTGCGACTCCCCTCCGGCTCTATACTTCTATCCGGCCTTATACATAGCTTATGCTCGACGCACTTATCGTCTTTTCATTTATCCTTACCGGGGCAGCCGTCGGCTTTTTTAGCGTCGATCTCTTACCTGACTCTGCCCTCAGCCAAGTCAGCAACATCGAAGGACTAGAATCAGTCACGGCTGGCTTTGGCGCGCTAGTCGGTGTGGCTATTGGCCTAATTGTACAAACCAGCTATCGGCGCGTAGAACGGCAGATCACCGACATGCCGCCTGACCGTCTGCTGGCAAGGGCCGTTGGCTTAGTCGTGGGTTTGCTGATCGCCAATCTAATGCTAGCACCGCTTTTCCTGCTACCTTTTCCCGCTAAGTTCAGCTTTATCAATCCCGTCACCGCCGTCATGGGCAGCCTTATATTCGCCGTGACTGGTATGAGCCTAGCCGAGACCAACGGACGCGCGCTCTTTCGGCTGATTAATCCAAATAGCTACGAGACTCTGCTGATCTCAGAAGGCACCCTCAAGCCATCCAAATCCAAAGTGCTCGATACCAGCAGCATTATTGATGGTCGGATAGAAGACCTGCTCAAAACGGGCTTTATCGAAGGGCAGCTCCTCTTACCACAGTTCATCCTACAGGAGCTACAAAGAGTCGCCGACTCCGCCAGCGATCAAAAGCGAGCTAGAGGCAGACGCGGCCTAGACATCATTAACCGCATCCGCAAAAACTACCCCAACCGAGTCATTGTTGATCCTGCGGACTACGACGACATCAACGCAGTTGACTCTAAACTTGTCAAGCTGGCTCAAGAGATGAAGGCAGACCTGCTAACCACCGACTACAACCTCAATAAAGTCGCCAGTGTGCAGCAAGTCAGCGTATTGAACATCAACGATTTAGCCAAAGCGCTACGACCCACCTATTTGCCCGGCGACGATATTGAGATCCGAGTACTAAAAGAAGGCAAAGAGCCGTCTCAAGGCGTGGGCTATCTGAACGATGGCACGATGGTCGTAGTGGAAGAGGGCAATGAATACATCGGCGATAATTTAGTCGTAGTCGTCACCGGAGCACTACAAACTTCCGCAGGTCGAATGATCTTCGCTAGACCCAACCGCTCGGCTATGGCTTCTTCCTAAAACTATGGATTGCTAACGGCTGACAATCAGCTTGCTTGCTCCAAGTCGTCTATGCGTCCATTGACGTTAGCCAGTGAAAGCAATAGCTGCTGGAAGCTTTGCTGAGACGCTCGCCGATCTGCTCGCATCTCTTGGATTAGGATGTTAAAGCGCTGCTCGTTGGCTGCTACGGCCTCGCCGAGGCGCTCTACAGTCCTGCTGAGGCTTTCTACGGTCTCATTGATGCGCCGTACTTCCACATCGGTGGTACTGAGAGCACCCAGCAAGTTGTCTATATCAACTGTGTTTTGGCGCTGCTGTGTTGCTGATTCCTCCACGATTGCAGCAATGCGATCAAGCCGTGCGTCGGTTGTGGCGACATGGGTGACGGTTGCCGCTAGGATTGATTCTATTCTGTCCAATCGTTCACTCACTGTTTGATACCTTCTACTTCGGCTCTTAGACAACGGTCAAGGTTGCTTATTCTATCCTAGTAGGCTGAGCTGACCACTGTCTTGATTGACCTGGCGCTGCTGACGGTTCTTTTTGCGGGCGAACTGTTGGCGTTTTGGATTTTCTAGCCAGTTACCATGGGCGACGAACCAGGTGCGAAGGATTTTGGATTGTTGTTTGTCTAAGCTGTCTAGATCTAGCGCGAGTGGAAAGAGACTGTCGGTGTTTTCTGTTGTCCAGCTAGTGTCGCTGGGGAAGAGGTCTGCGCCGAAAGGAGTGACATCCTTGGGCATTCGGGTTAGCAGCGGTTTGATGTCGGTAGCGTGGATGATGCTGTGGCGCAGATCGTCGATGCGTTTGGAGCGGCGATCGCGCGCTTCCCCATAGTCCAAAATCGGCGTGGGATATCCCTTCACCTGCGGCGGTGTACCCAACTGTTCAGACTTTAGATGTCGCAGCTCTGGCACCCAGCGATAGACAAACTCACCTTGCGGATCGCAGCGGTCAATTGCTTCCTGCTGTGGATTGTATATGCGAATCCAGGCTTTGTTTAGACAGTGAGTAACGCCTGCTTGCTGTGCCCACTGATAGTGATCGATAGGGCAGTCGCCGTCGATTAGGTAGCGCATAAAGTGAAGCGCACCATATCGCCAGTCCATGCCGATTAGATTGCAGAGGAAGCTCGCGTAAATAGCGCGGACACGAAAGTTCAGCGCTAGCCAGCCGCCAGTTTGTTTCAAGCACCTAGCAGCGGCATCGACGATGGGATAGCCTGTTTTGCCGTTCTTCCAGGCTTCATAATGCTCTAGGTTGTAATCCCAGCCGCCGTTCTGAAGCTCCTCGGGGGGTAACAGGCTGTCGGCGGGACCCGTTTCAAAAGGGGTGTAGAGTGATCGCACCTCCAACTGAGGCAAGTACCGAAACCGCTGCGTAAATCCGCTGCCCCATCGCAGCCGAGAAATCAGCTGATGCGCACTGCGCTGGATCCGCTTATCACCTTTCCAGCTCGGATCCGCCTGCCTGTTCCATATCGTCTGTGCGCATTCGCGAATAGAAATCGCACCGTACTTGATGTAAGGGCTTAATCCACTAGTGGCGTTTGCGCCAGGGTAGGAAAGCTGCCAGTAATAGCTCTGTGCCTTGCGACTGTCGAAGAAAAGATGCAACAGCTTACGCGCTTCGATCGTGCCGCCCTGAGGGATTGGCATACTATCTGAGGTATGACCCAGCGATTCTAGCGCTGGTAGTTCGTCTGAGGGAATGTCGGGGGGAACTTCGATTTTTTGGGGGGTGGGGATTTGCTGCGATCGCATTCCCTCATACCACCCCCGTCGATAGGCTGGATATGGCACCAGCTCTGGCGTTCCACCTAAAGGCTCAAACCATCGAATCTTTAGTCCTGCTTCTGCGAGCGCTTTGTTTAGCCGCGCATCTCGCACCCGGCCATAGATCCGCTCGTAGTCGATATGGCTGTAGATACCGTCAGCACCTGTTTCTTTGATCAAAGTTGGCAAGATTTCGACCGGATCGCCTGCTCGTAGGATGAGTCTGCCGCCGCGCGATCGCAAATCCCTATCCAAGGCAGCTAGGCAGCTCAGCATAAAGCGCACCCGCCCAGATCCCGTTTCTGGATGTAGTAACAGCGCTCGGTCAAACACAAAAACAGGCACTACTAAGCCTCTTCTAGCAGCCCTGTAAAGCGGCTCATGGTCCGAGATCCGCAAGTCTCGGCGAAACCAAACAATAGTGCGATTCATGCTAACGAAAGAGAGTGCCAGGCAGACCCTATCACCAAATATATTGAGATATTGCTATGATAGCGCCCGGCTACGTAAGACATTTCAAATAGCTGCTTTTAGACGAACTTTATATACATAAACCTTGGCGTAAGTGCGTACGTGTGATAGAACTGTCGAGAAGACACGCAAGTTCTTCTACTTGACTATCGTTACCGACCGAGCGCATCTGCCGAAGTTGTAGTCCTACAGACGTTGAACGTAATTCACTAACTACTCTGGCAATCAAACTCTGGCAATCAAAGTATTTTCTTTTCAATTAAGACCGAAATCAACCTACCTCTTTGGCCTTTTAGCTGATTCAGCCGCTGAGTTTCTCGTGCCCACACTGAGGATCTACTTCTGAGTCAAATTTCTTCAGTTTTTGCTGAAGGCAGTTTTGTCTTGCAGTTTGCAGCTATAGCTTTCCGCCCTTAGCTCAAACCATTGTTAAGAGCGGTAGCCCTCGTTCTACAAGGAGCTAAGGGCATAGCCAGCCGCTAATGCATCAACGGCTGACTATACTGCCAATTGTTTTTGTGCGTCTATCTTCTGTGCTCTACCTGATACCACTCACCAAATACCATCAGAAATTAGGAATCAGGAACTATGAAGAACGCATCCATGCCAGTTACCATGTCCCACTCTGATATGAGTCATGCCGGAATGAATCATCATTCCGGCATGATGGCTATAGAAAAGTTAATCAATAGCGCAAAGCCGACACACACAGCAGTTAGAAGCGGCGCTTGGTCTAATCCGAGCACTTGGCAGGGCGGTAGAGTGCCTAACCAGGGCGCGACGGTGCTGATTGATAAAGGCACTACCGTCACCTACGACCAGATGAGCGATGCAGAAATCAAGACAATCGCCATCAAAGGCAATCTAAAGTTTGCGACTGGCAAAGACACCCAGCTCAAAGTTGAAACAATTATCAATGCGCCTGCTGGCCAGATCAACATTGGTTCGGCGCGCCAAGCGGTTAGGGCTGATAAACGAGCTAGGATCATCTTTACGAGCGATCGCGCTGTCAATACAGGGTGGGACCCTGAACAACTCACCAAGGGTCTAGTCAGTCACGGCAGCGTCAACATCTACGGCGCAGACAAAAAGGACCACGTTCGACTGGCAAAAGACGTATCAGCAGGCGATAGCACTATTACTTTCAAAGATGATCTCTCAGGCTGGCGTGTCGGTGATGAGATCGTCATTGCCGGAACTGGCTACAGCTACAACGGCAGCCACGACAACAACAGCCGCTCGCAAGACGAAGTCCTGACGATCACCGAGATCAACGGCCGACAGATCAAATTTGTCAACAACGACATCACGAGCGATGGCAACAACGTTCTCAAGTTCGACCACAAGCGCCATTCCAAACTAAACCCAAACGAGATTGATCTATACGCGGCCAACCTTTCTCGCAACGTCAGCTTTGAGACCGAGAATGGTAAAGACGTACCTCTTAGCCACCGGGCGCATGTGATGCTAATGCACAACCCGGATGTAAACATCTTCAACGCAGGCTTTTATGACCTAGGCCGCTCTGATAAGTCCAAGGTGGTAGACGATATCGGCCAGAACGTTGACGGTTCAAAAGGCCGTGGTACAAACATTCGTGGTCGCTATAGCCTGCATCTGCACCTGACTGGCCTCGATCCGAACGAAACTGTCCTGCTCAAAGGCAACGCCATTTCGGGTTCACCCGGCTGGGGCATCGTTCAGCACGAGAGCCGTGCTGGACTAGAAGACAACGTAGTCTTTGACACGGTTGGGTCAGGGTTTGCCGCCGAGTCGGGCAATGAGACTGGCTGGTGGACAAACAACATGTCTATCAAGTCCACTGGAATTAGGTGGGATGCCGCCGCTGCCCAGAGAGACAACCGTGAGAAAAAGTTTGACTTTGGCTTTGAAGGCGATGGCTTTTGGATTCAAGGCGCGGCGCAGATTGCTAATAGAGGCAACAAAGCATTTAGCTCGAACCATACCGGCATGTCTCTTTTTAGCGGTTCACTCGATACGAACGATTTTCGCCCGATCAAAACGATTGCGGTCGATACGCTGCCTGCGCAAATGCAAAAGCACTTTGTCAAAGGACAGAAAGAGGTTGATATTCGCTTAGTGCCAATGGCAGATGTGACCGGATTTGTTGGTTACAACAACACAAAAGGACTAGACGTTTGGGGACACAAAACCAACTTTGATGGTGAACTTGCCTTTAGCGGTGATGTCACCAGAGAAGAAGAATTTCAGACAGCTCATCAGGGGCGATCGCTCGTCGAAGACTTTACGCTGTGGGGCAATCGCTGGAACGGTCTGAGCGTACAATACAGCAGCAACATCGACATCAAAGATGGCACCATCGCTGGCCAAGACCGTAACGATAGCCAAGTTAGCGGCGGCAACGGCGTCTTTGTCAACCATGCCACCTTTAACTCCACAGTTGATGGCGTAACGGTCGATGGCTTCAAGCAAGGCATTCACTTTGAGCAGCTCAATAGCGACAAAAACTACAACAACAACACCCTCAAAAACAGCGCGCTGCGCAACAATACCTACAATCTCAGCAAGATTTCTGACGACAAGCTAAACGGCAGACGAGAAGACGACTTTAGCGCCTTTACTCAGCTTAGAAACAACAGATTCGAAGACAAAGCGGGTATCAACAACCGCGCCCCTGTTGCTAAGTTCTCTAGCAGGGGTATTGGCGGCCTAAGCGTGAAGTTCGATGCTAGTGCGTCGTACGATGCTGACCCCTATATCCCCAAAGATGGCAGAGCGCCTGCAGCAAAGAGCAAAGGCATCGCTGGCTATGCTTGGGACGTAGATAACAATGGGAGACCAGACTACTTCGGCCGCACGCTCAAACACACGTTTCGACGAGCAGGCAGACAAAAGGTTGAGCTCACAGTGCTAGACGCACAGGGTAAAGCCGCCACTACTACACAAACTATCAACGTCCAGCCGACAAACTACGGCAATGCTTTCTTAGGCGGTAGCTTTGGTGCGGGTACACCTATTCAGGCAGAATCCTGGATGAGTAGTACGCAGTGGGCCGACGGTGGCTGGTATACGAGCGCGCGAATCGCAGGTGGTGTCGCAAGACTGTCTAGACCGGGCGAGTGGGGAAGCTTCATCGGTCAGATTGTGAGAAATGAGAGTATCCACAAGGGTGCACAAACGCTGAACTTTAGATTGAAGAACATCGAAGGCTCAACAGAGAGAGAATTCTGGAAGAACAACGATATCACCGTTAACCTGTGGGGGGTCAATGGTCAATTTGCTAACAGAAGCTGGGAACCAACCGGACCTAGCCAAGTAGGAACACTGCCAATGCAGCATACTCAGTTGCTTAGTCAGCAGTACGGCGGAGAAGATGGCGAATTCTTTGACTGGAAGAATATCAGCCTCGACGTCGATTTGGGCAGTGGGTATGAATATCTGCTTTTTCAGGTCAATGCGACGCGCGCCGGAGACGCGGGGGATGATATCGCGATTGATAACGTCTCTCTTATTGGGGAAGCAAACTCAGCGCCGCCTCGTCCAACCCCAAAACCAAAACCTACCCCTGAGCCTTCTACTCCGCTCTCGATTGCAAAACTCAGTTTTGAGGAAAAGGGCAAGCGAGCGCTCGATATCTCACAAGTAGGAATGAACAATTTTGGCCTGCTCCAGGGCAGTGCTAGCCACATTAAGGGAAAGAAGGGTATGGCCGTAGGTTTTGATGGCGAAGGCGCGCGAGTCAGACTAAGAAACTCCAAAGACCTCAACCGAGGCACTCACAGTGAGCGCACGGTTTCCCTTTGGTTCAAGGCAGATCAGCCGACAGCCTCAGGCAAGCAAGTCATCTATGAAGAGGGCCAAAATGTTCGCGGCATGAATCTATATCTTGATGATGGTCTACTGAACTTCGGTGGCTGGAACCGTTCGGGACCAAAATGGCAGGGCGACTGGGAGTCAATTGGTAAGGTCAAGGCAGGAGAGTGGAACCACGTTGCCCTAGTCCTCGATGGTGATGAGATGGCGAAAGGTAACGCCCTGACCGCGTATTTGAACGGTCGCCAGGCGGGGCAAGCAAGGGGTGCTCAGCTCGGGAGTCGCGGCGTGCTCAGTCTCGGTAGCATCCAGGGCAAGACTCGCTTCCAAGATGGTATCGCCAAGCAAGGAAGCGCAGGCTTTGTTGGCGGCATCGATGAGCTAGAGGTGTTCAACACTGCGTTGAGCGCTGACCAGGTGAAGCAGTTGGCGACTGCATAAATGATTGCATGACCAAGAGTCGCGTAAGCAAAGGACTTGCTAGTCTGTGGTCCGTGGCACAGGGTTACAACGCTACGGACCATAGACTAGCGTGGCATCACTGTATCCATATCTAGCTGTTTGATGAGATCGATTGATCAATATAGTTCACGTGTACTATATTGGTAGTACAGACAGCCAAAGGAGAACAGCAATGCCTCGAGCGCATTCCTCTAGTCCTAATAACGCTTACGCTTCTAGCCGCATGAACGCTTCGAGGGACGCTCTTAAAAAGCAGAGCGCTCTAGAAAAGCAGGGCGCTCAAAGTCGAACTGCCGAGAAACCCCACTGCCCGGCGGCGCTAGGTCGGAGCCTTTCGGCGCAAAAGCGAAAAGCGCTGCTAGCTAGTGGTGCGGCGGCCACTCTGATGGTGGCGGTTGTTCTACCCGACCAGGTTTCTTCGGAGGCGATCGCCCAGTCAAACTGTCTAGAAGTCATTCAATCTGGAGCTGAGATGTCGCGAGGCGAAATCTCGACCTTGATCACGCTGCCAGTCGGTTCTCCAAAGCAGTCCGTTCGCCAGGCGATCTCAGAGCCGTACTGCACTTTACCCATAGAAACCACTGAAGCAACCGAAAAGCAGGATGCTAAAAGTAGCTCTGAGCAGGGAGTCTCTGCCAGTACCGAGCGAGAAGCCTATCCGCTTGCCTTTGATCCAGAGGTCTGGGTAGTCTTGAACTATGAGTCAGGAAAATACACCAGCTACGATTTTGTCTTTCGACCATAACCACATCGCTTTGGCCATTTAGCTTTTGGCCGCTTAGCTTTTGGCCGCTTAGCTTTTGGTCACCTACCTTTTGCTCAGCTTTTGTTCAATCTCGATCAGGTCCGGCTGCCAGCGGTAAACGCTTAAATCTAGCTTGCGTTTGTTAAAAACAATTCCTTCACCTTCGAGTAAGCACTGCTGCAAGTCGTCGTTTCCATCTCGCAGTGAGGATCTAGAAACCTCTCCTTTGGCATTGACCACTCTGTGCCAAGGGATTTTCATATCGTCAACGACTCGATAGAGAGCATAGCCCACAACTCTAGGCTTGCCGATTAGCCCAGCTAGATCTGCGATCTGGCCATAGGTGGCTACTTTGCCGTAAGGAATGAGTTTAACAATCTCGTAAATGCGGGGATAGCATGACATCTGGGTTACTGGTCTAATCTGTTGTCAGAGACTTCTGGGTTGTCTGTTGCTATGTCTGGTTCACAGCTAGCCGCTTCACGACTGGCAGTGGTGAAACAGTGTGGACAGGCCAGGATGGCGAGCGATCGCGCCTCCACATCCACCAGCTGATCTCGCCTGTAGACCAAGCCGTCTTCGACAAATCCACTTGGCTTGCTTGTATCCAACAAAATCTGCCACTTCTGAGCGTTTACAGCGCCGGGTACCTTGAAGCTGATTTTATCTTCGGACGGATTAAAAAAGAGCAAGAAGCTATCGTCTAGAATCCGCTGACCTTGCCTGTCTAGATTTGGAATCTCAGCACCGTTCAAAAAGATACCGATTGCTTTAGTAGAGCTATCGTGCCACTCGCGATCATCAATCGTCGTACCGTCTGGGTGGAACCAACCAATATCCTCCACCCCAGAGCCATGTAGCTCTCGGCCAAAGAACCACTGATGACGACAAAAAATGGGATGCGCCTGCCGAAATCTGATGAGCTTGCGGGTAAAGGTTAGGAGCGATCGCGCTTCCTCATCCAGCTGCCAGTGAAACCACGACAGCTCGCTATCCTGACAGTAGGTATTGTTATTCCCCTTAGTCGTGCGCGCCATCTCATCGCCGCCCAGCATCATCGGCACCCCCTGAGAGAGCATCATCGTCGTCAGGTAATTTCGCCTCTGCTGCGCTCGCAGCGTCAATATTTCGGGATCGTCAGTCTCGCCTTCTATCCCACAGTTCCAAGAGCGGTTGTAGCTTTCTCCGTCTCGATTGCCCTCACCGTTGGCCTCATTGTGCTTTTCGTTATAGCTGACTAGGTCATTGAGCGTGAATCCATCGTGGGCCGTAATAAAGTTGATGCTAGCGTGTGGCAGTCGCCCATCGTCTTGGTAGAGGTCCGAGCTGCCAGTAAAGCGGAAAGCAAAATCGCCCAGGCTGTATCGTTCTCCTCTCCAAAAATCACGAATAGTATCGCGATACTTGCCATTCCACTCAGACCACAGCACCGGGAAGTTTCCGACCTGATAGCCGCCTTCTCCCAGGTCCCACGGCTCAGCAATCAGCTTGGTGGTAGAGAGCACCGGATCTTGGTGGATGATGTCAAAAAAGGAAGAGAGCCGATCTACCTCGTACAGCTCGCGAGCTAGGGCCGAGGCCAGATCAAAGCGAAAGCCGTCTACGTGCATCTCCTGTACCCAGTAGCGCAAGCTGTCCATAATCAGCTTCAGCACCTGCGGGTGGCGCACGTTCAGAGAATTGCCGCAGCCGGTAAAGTCCATGTAGTAGCGCGGCGTGGTTTCTACCAGACGATAGTAAGCCGCGTTGTCTATCCCCCGCAAAGAGAACGTAGGGCCGAGGTGATTGCCTTCGCCTGTGTGGTTGTACACCACATCTAGGATGACTTCAATATCAGCCGCGTGCAGGGCCTTCACCATTGCCTTAAACTCACGCACCTGCTGGCCTGCTTGGGCGCTGTAGCCTGCGTGGGGTGCAAAGTATCCTAGCGAATCGTAGCCCCAGTAGTTGTGAAGTCCCGTGGTGACCAGATGACCCGGATAGACATCGTAGTGATGCACAGGCAGCAGTTCGACAGCGGTAACGCCTAGACTTTTTAGATGGGCGATCGCCTCGGGATGAGCCATGCCCGCATAGGTGCCTCTAAGCTCGGCGGGAATCTTGTCGTGCTGCTTGGTGAAGCCGCGAACGTGGACTTCGTAGATGATAGTTTGGTCCCAGGGAATATCGGGACGGCGATCGCCCTGCCAATCAAAACTATCATCGGTAACGACGGACTTCGGCATGCATACGGCGCTATCGGTGGGTGAAAAGTCCAGGTCGCGATCACGATTGGTAAAATCGTCCATCGGAAAGCTAAACAGATCGGGGCCAAAGCGAATATCGCCCGTCAGCGCTTTAGCATACGGGTCAATCAACAGCTTGTTGACATTAAATCGATGTCCTAGCTTGGGCTGATACGGGCCGTCTACTCGAAAGCCATACTGCTGACCAGGGCCGACACCGGGCACAAACCCATGCCAGACATAGTTGGTAACCTTGCGCAGAGGAACCTGCGTCTCTTTATCTGCCTCATCGAATAAGCATAGAATTACCCCAGTAGCATTCTCAGAAAACAGCGCAAAATTTGTGCCTTCCTCTGTCCAGCTCGCTCCTAGAGGATGAGGTTTCCCCGGCCAAACTTCTACCGTCATTGCTGCCAAGCCCCTGACCTACTGTATCTATCACTAAGATGCTTTCCCAATATTCACTACAGAAGCGCCAAAAGAGAAGCATCCGAGGAATACATCCATAGAACCGTACCAAAAATTGCTGTCTAGTGGCAGCCCTCTAGATCTGACAGCTTGTCAACCGTAGATCGCTCATAAACGGCTCACTATCACAAAACAAAGTATCCGTAGGCACAACGAATTTGTGATCAGCATCATTTCCAATCTCTAAAGCCGTCACACCAGTTGCATTCTATACTCAGTATCTTGGTGAAGTCGGTCTAGAAGTCCGTTATGCGCCAGCCAAAACACAAAGGTCTAAAGCCAAATCCCTTCATCTCTCTGCGCGATCCTGACACTGGAAAATGGAGAGTTATCTTTAACTTTGCGCAGAAGTCAATGCCACAGAAGGCTTAGGTCTTGCTAGGGATTAGAGGCCCAGCGATTTAGCGCAGCTGCTATCGAGATAGACTTAGAAGCAGTTTTTCCCAGCCTCCTATGCGATCGCTATACCCGCCTATCCAGCCTTATGTACAAAGCGAGCTAGCAGTCTCACCACTCCATACGCTGTACTACGAAGAGGCGGGTAACCCTCAGGGTAAGCCCGTCGTTTTTTTGCATGGTGGGCCCGGTGGCGGCATCGTTTCGATATACCGGCAGTTTTTTGATCCAGAAAAGTGGCGGGTGATTCTATTCGATCAGCGTGGCTGTGGACGCAGCACGCCGCATGCAGAGCTGAGGGAGAATACGACTTGGGATTTGGTCGCAGATATTGAACGATTGCGATCGCACCTTTCTATCCCGAGCTGGACTGTCTTCGGCGGCAGTTGGGGCAGCACCCTCGCCCTTGCCTACGCCCAAACCCATCCCAACAAGTGCAACGGCCTAATCTTGCGCGGTATCTTCATGCTACGGCCCAAAGAAATTCACTGGTTCTACCAGTCAGGTGCTAGCAACATTTTTCCAGACGCCTGGGAAGGCTACCTTGCCCCTATTCCAGTTGAAGATCGTGATGATCTAGTTGCGGCCTACTACGAGCGGCTGACCAGCGACGACGCGGCGGTTCGACAAGAAGCCGCCAAAGCCTGGTCCATCTGGGAAGCGAGCACCAGCAAACTCATCCCCGATACTGGACTAGTCGAACGCTTTGGCGAAGGCAGCTTTGCCGATGCCTTTGCCCGAATCGAATGCCACTACTTTATCAACGGCGGCTTCTTTGATAATCCCAATCAGCTAATCGATAACGTCGATGCCATTCGCCATATTCCTACTGTAATTGTGCAGGGTCGCTACGATGTGGTCTGTCCGATGGTCTCTGCCTGGGAACTGCATCGCGCCTGGCCAGAATCAGAACTGATTGTCATTGAAGATGCCGGACATTCTGCGACTGAAGTTGGGATTACCAGTGCGTTGGTGGAAGCGTGCGATCACTTTGCTGTTACTGAGCAAAACGAGCCGATTCACAGCTCTACCTCTCTGACAGAAGATTGAACACTAAACCGCTCAAAATCTAGAAGTTTTAGAGGAGAGCTGGAGAGTAGAGTCCATAAACGCACTACTTCGCCAGAACAAGCTCCACCATCTTCTGGTTTCCGATTATGTGACGCAGCAGGCGGGTCAATTGAAGATGGATCATTCGAAAAAGGAACGTTTGCCTGATTAAGTAAGGAAGTCATACGGCGAACCTGACTAGTAGCGATTAGATCTTAGTTCGAGCCTCAATCTTACGCACCATAGAGATGCGCTTAATCAACGACTCCATATAGTTGCTTGATTCTAGAACTTATTAACTCAATCTTAAAGTGGTTTCGATATCGTCACCTATTGATAAGTTGTAATTAGAAATATGGAAGAGCAGCGGCCAGATACCATTACCTACTCATCTCTGCCGCCAGAGCGAAAGCAGAATCGACTCCGTGAGCTGGCAAGCGTATTTTTTCGGCTAGGCACGGTAGCCTTTGGTGGCCCGGCGGCGCATATCGCCATGATGGATGATGAGGTGGTGAAGCGGCGGCAATGGATGAGCCGAGATCAGCTGCTCGATTTGATCGGTGTGACGAACCTGCTGCCAGGACCAAACTCTACAGAGCTAGCTATTCATATTGGCTACGAAAGAGCGAGCTGGAGTGGTCTGTTTGTGGCGGGTGGGAGCTTTATTTTGCCTGCATTCGCTTTGGTGTGGCTGCTGGCGGCGCTGTATGTGCGCTATCAGTCGGTGCCGCAGATGGGCTGGCTGCTGTACGGCATCAAGCCCGTGATTATTGCTGTGGTTTTGCAGGCGCTATGGAAGTTAGGGAAAAAGGCGGCGAAGGATAGACCGACGACGGTGGTAGGCTTTTGTGCGATCGCCCTCTACTTCACAGGTATCAACGAAATTCTGTTGCTTCTGCTAGCTGGACTAGCGGTGATGCTAGTCAAGAACTGGCAAAACAGGAACAATGTTGTCGGTGGATTTCTCTTACCCCTTTCAGCATCGCTAGCGCAGGTTGGCGGCAGTGCGGCGACTGCGGCGTCTGTTGGTTGGGCTGGCGTTTTTCTGTTCTTTCTCAAGATTGGTTGTGTGCTGTATGGCAGTGGCTATGTGCTGCTGGCTTTTCTTCAGCGAGATTTGGTAGAGCAGCAGCAGTGGCTGACGTCTCAACAGCTTTTGGATGCGATCGCCATCGGCCAGATTACGCCCGGTCCGGTATTCACCACGGCTACGTTTGTGGGCTATTTGTTGGCTGGAAATGCGGGTGCGATCGCTGGCACCATCGGCATCTTTCTCCCAGCATTTCTCCTAGTTGGCATAGTTAACCCCTGGGTGCCCAAAATTCGCCAGTCCCCCTGGGCCAGTGGTTTCCTAGATGGCGTCAATGCGGGAGCGCTAGGACTGATGGCCGGAGTCACTTACACGCTGGCTACAGCAGCACTAGTAGACTGGCTAACAGTTGTCCTCGCTGTTTTGAGCGCCATTCTAGTGTTCCGCTTAAAAATCAACTCGGCCTGGCTAGTGATAGCGGGCGGTCTGATTGGTCTTTGTCTGCACCTTATTGGCTTAGTCTAGAGTCCTGAAGTCAGTTACTTTGCTGTAGGGGCAAGCTCCAAGCGAAGTCTTTTAGACCTGGCTGAGCCGTTTTAGAATCTGCAACGTGCTGTAGAGCTCTTGTTTAGAAATGAAAGGTGCGAATACTCGTGAGACATCGTACTGACGCTGCGGGCCCTGGGTTAGCTTGACGAAGAAGATGTCATCACCATTCGTCACCATGCCAAAGCTTGGCCGATCTGCCTGTGGGTTCGCCATCATGTAGGCCAGCGTCTGAGGCAGCGCAACCCACGCAGACAGCGCCGTTTTCTTCGATTCTAAAACCACTACCCACAGCCTATCTTCAAGCACCAACATATCTAAACAACCCTGCAAAATTTCTTCGCCGTCGTTTAACTGAAGCTGCACAGACTCTTCTGCCTTCACAAGACAAGGCGGATCATGAAAGCCAGCAGTGGCGATCAGTGGTGAGGCAAGCAGCAGGGTTACCGTGCCCTCTAGAAGCTGACCTTCAGAACGCTGATATAAATAGCGCTGACGCAGTTCATCTAAACTGTTTTTTTCGGCTGTTGATAGATCAAACAATCCTAACCGCCATTCAGGGAAAAAGGAATCATCTTCTATTTTCGACAGATGAAATCGCTGCTCTGCTTCCGCGAGGGTTTTGATGGCGTCAGTGATAGCTACACTCATAAAGTTTGCCGATTGAGTCCTATACTTATCTTATCCGGGCATTAAGAGCGCGATCACTACATATCAATCTACTCTAAATTAGGTTTGAGCGTGCTAGAGAAAACAATGCTACTCAGCGATACAATGCCACTTTAGGGTCTGTGTGACTAGATAGGATATGTAGACCAATGTCTCTAAAAATCTTCTAAAAGGAAAATCATATCGATGTCAGAAGGTAATGATGGTGGGAAAAAACAGTCGTTTTGGACGACACTTCCCGGCATTTTGACAGGGTTGGCTGCGCTGATTAGCTCAGTTGCAGCTCTGATAGCGGTTTTGCCTGACAATACTCCTGGGCCTGAAACTACTGGCCCTGAAACTAATGTTTCTATTGAACCGCCACCTTCTTCGAGCGCTCCGCTATATAGCTCTTGTAAGAAACTGCTAGAGCAGGACCCTACAGCTTCGACGGATTTTTATCAGATTGATCCCAATGGCGGTAGCGTCGATGATAGCTTCGAGATCATATGTGATATGGAAACAGATGGCGGTGGCTGGACCCTGCTGGCTCAGAGTACCCTGGGTAGCTCGGCGAGTAGTTCCTTAGGGTACGCTCTAGCCGAGCAGGAGTGGGTGGAGATTTTTCAAAACTTTGAAATGGAGCGCGGGCAACCAACCGTTACCACCAATAAAGAAGAGGCTTTTTCGTATAGTAGGCAAGATACAGACAACAGATTTTTTGCCAATATCAAAGCTTTGGGAGAGGTTGAATTTTCCGAAGTATTGTTGCACGATGGCAAACAAGCTATCGTGCAACATGTCTCTCCCACGTTCAGTGACAAACAAACCACTTCTCTCGGAATAATCTACAGTCGTCGCGGACTGCAAAATCTCTATCAAGAAGACCTCTATCAAGAAGGCGTAAGGAGCGAGCCTTCAGGTCTCATATTAATGCTGGGAAATGCGAATGTAGACAACGGCCTTTGTTTCTATCCTAATATTTTGGCGCAGACACCGACACAGATATGCGAACAATCATTTGATGGTGATACCACTAAAAAAACGTCAGCCTTTTATGTGGGTTCGCTGGCAGTATGCGATAACTCAATATCCGTAGTCGGCTTGTGGGGCAGACGTACCTGTTATGGGGTTGATAAGAATGGGGCTGGTAGGAAAGGTGGATTTGGTGGATTCACAATACATCGTCCAGTGAACAGCAACAATGATGACCTTACCAGAGGCGATGGATGGGATGGATGGATAGAGTCTGGTTATGAGGATGATGGTTGGGCAATATACATTCGCTAGCACAGCAATTCACCCTTCGTAAGGGTGTTTCCTTAGGCTCGACGTTGCAATTGAAAATTCGAGGATGCCATTTCTAATCCCAGGTTTCTAGGGCAGATGTCCAGGAGGAGAGGCGGTTGGAGACTTGCGATCGCCTCGATTCAAATGTCGCTGCCACCCAAATGAACGCTAGCCCCAGCACAATTCCCACTGCCCACAGCAACAGAGAATTCGCGCTGATAAACAGCCAGAGAATCCGCAAGATTTGCAAGATAAAAGTAGCGGTTCCAACATACAAGAAAGCTCTCACTTTCAAGATTAAGCCTGCAAAGATAAACAGAATTCCAATCGCAATTGCAACAGCCGCAAAAACTAATATCGGATCAGACACTTCTGTTTGATACAGCGCGGTTATTCCAACCAGACCGCTGGCAAGCACTCTAATCCAATGCTTTTGCTGACGTTTGGACCCACTGCGGAAATAGGGATCCACTTCGGTAATGTACAAGATTGAAAGCGAGGCGACTAGGCTCAAGGTGATTGCAGTTAGCCATCCTCTGCCGTCTAGATAGTCTAAGAATGCTATGTCAAATAGCGCCACGCTCCAGTAGCTGAGCCTAATTCGACCAGTTCGATTCGCCATCCACGCGTAGAAAGCAGCGACGATTAGCATTCCTAGGGTTTGCACCTCTAGCCAAGTGATGCTGAGTGTTAGTAACGGCAGCCAGAGACCGAGCGATCGCACCTCCCCACCCCAGCCAAACCGCTCCCACGGCAGCCAATAAACAACAAACCCAATCACGCAGGCGATCGCCCCACCCCAGACCAACAGTTCCGTTCGATCAGAAAACCAAACAAATCGGTCGTAGGCCACGCAGAGCAAGATGCCTAGCAGTCCCGCTCTTGTCCAGGCGGAATGATCGGCGACAAAAGGCCGAGATGTCCACCGCCGATTGCCCACTACTAAGGCATAGCCAGAAGTCAATAATGCGGTCACCGTCCAAAGCGCGATGCCTTTTGGCTGGCTGAGTCCTGCTGTGGGGGCGATCGCACACAGCCCAAC